>JAFMJX010000037.1 GCA_017853235.1 Chitinophagaceae bacterium
TCAAGTGTAAATAATTGTTTCTTACTCATAAATCTAATAGCTCTTTATAATGGGTTCGTTAGGTGCAATAATATTAAATAAATGGTAGGTTCCAAGTATTTTTTTTGTTAATTCATACACCGCTTTCCACATGATTTTGCTACTGTCTTTAAAAAGTGTGTAAATAATTGAAAATCAAATAATTATAATTATTTTTTTTCATAAGAATAAGGGAGTGATTTTTTGGGATGCTATCAATCACATTCATATTCGCTCAATTCAAACACTTATCTTTGCCGCCATAAAGTTTTTATATGTTCAATAGTTTAAGTGAAAAATTAGAATCGGCCTTTAAGCACCTCAAAGGACAAGCGCGTATCAATGAGTTGAATGTGGCAAACACTTTAAAGGATATTCGTAAGGCTTTATTGGATGCCGATGTGAATTTTAAGATTGCAAAGGAGTTTACAGATAACATTAAAGAAAAAGCCATTGGTGAGAAAGTAATTAATGCGATTAGTCCAGGACAATTAATGACAAAAATTGTGCAAGACGAATTAACGTCATTAATGGGGTCTCAAGCTGCTAGTTTAGATCTTACAAAAAATCCTAGCATTATTTTAATTGCTGGATTGCAAGGAAGTGGTAAAACTACTTTTTCTGGAAAATTGGCTACCTATTTAAAAGCACAAAAAAAATCTCCATTATTAGTAGCTGCCGATATTTATCGTCCTGCTGCTATGGATCAATTAACTGTTTTAGCAGAACAAATTGGAGTAGATATTTTTGTTGAGAGAGAAAATAAAGATGCGGTTTCGATTGCACAAAATGCCATTCAATATGCAAAAGCAAATAATAAGAATATCATCATTATAGATACTGCCGGTCGTTTAGCAGTGGATGAAATCATGATGAATGAAGTGGCGAATATAAAAGCTGCTGTGCAACCACAAGAAATTTTATTTGTGGTTGATGCCATGACTGGACAAGATGCAGTCAATACAGCAAAGGCTTTCAACGAACGTCTTGATTTTACAGGAGTAGTATTAACTAAGCTGGACGGAGATACTCGTGGGGGTGCTGCGTTATCTATTAAATACACCGTGAATAAACCTATTAAGTTTATGAGCAGTGGTGAAAAAATGGATACCCTTGATATTTTCTATCCTGATAGAATGGCACAGAGAATTTTGGGGATGGGGGATATTACTTCCTTAGTGGAAAAAGCACAAGCACAATATAACGAAGCAGAAGCCAAGAAACTTGAAAAGAAAATTCGAAAAAATCAGTTTGATTTTGAAGATTTTTTATCACAGATACAGCAAATAAAAAAAATGGGTAATCTGAAGGATTTGATGGGCATGATTCCAGGTATGGGTAAAAGTTTAAAGGATGTTGATATCAATGACAACTCTTTTAAAGGAGTGGAAGCCATTATTCAATCCATGACGATCATCGAAAGAAGAAATCCAGATTTATTATCACCCAGTCGTAAGCAAAGAATTGCAAAGGGATCCGGTAAGGATATTGGTGAAATCAATGCGTTTATCAAGCAATTTGATCAAATGAAGCAAATGATGAAGCAAATGAACAATATGCCCATGGGTAAAATGCCCGGATTAAGAAGGTAATCAATTGATTATCAATACAATTTTTGATATTTTTCAAATATTTATTGGGAGTTAACCTAGTTTCTATTATCTTCGCGTCCTATTGAACCCTATTTCATAACGCCTTTAAATTTCTATTTAGCATGGCAGTAAAAATTAGACTACAGCGTCATGGTAGTAAAAAAAGACCTTTCTACTATATAGTAGTGGCCGACGGACGCGCACCAAGAGATGGTAAATTCATCCAAAAAATTGGTACTTACAATCCTTTAACAGTTCCTGCGACTATCCAATTGGATCGTCAAAAAGCGTTAGAGTGGTTAAACAAAGGTGCTCAAGCAACTGACACCGTTCACCGTATTTTATCTTTCAAAGGAGTACTTTACTTAAAACACTTATTACGAGGTGTTAAGTTGGGCTTATTTGATGAAGCAACAGCGATGGCTAAGTTCCAAACTTGGTATGCTGAGCACGAAGCAAAAAATGCAAACATCAGTGACTCACACAAAAAAGTACAAGCTGCTAAAAAAGTGTATGTTCCTGTGGTGAAAAAAGTAGCAGAACCCGTAGCTCAAGAAGTAGCGGAAGAAGTTGCTCCAGAAGCTCCAGCGGAAGAAACTCCAGCTGCTGAATAATATTCAAACTAGCTTTAAATACTAACCCCTGGTTCCGCTCTGCGAAATCGGGGGTTTTTATCTTATGTCAGATTACGTTCATATTGGAAAAATTGTTGCGCCTCATGGCGTCACTGGGCAAATCATCCTAGAACATGCTCTTGGTAAACCTATACACTTTAAGGGAATTGATGCTTTGTTTGTAGAAAAAAATGAAGGTAGTTTTATTCCTTATTTTATACAATCAGCAACAGCGAAGACAGACACTATTACACATCTTCAAATAGAAGGTATTACTTCTAGAGAAGCCACTGCGGTTATCATGAGTAAAAAAGTTTGGTTACCTCAAGAGGTATTTCAAAAACTAGTAGATAAAAGTTCGGCATTAGCTTTATTAGGATATGAAGTGCAACAGGATGGAAATCATTTAGGGATTATTCAGGAAGTCATTGAACAACCACACCAATTAATGGTAACGATTTTATACAAAGGGCAGGAAGCCTATATCCCATTGCATGAGGAGAGTTTATTAGGAGTGGATCATGCAAAAAAATTAGTGTTAGTAAGTTTACCAGATGGCTTACTTGATTTATATAGTGAAGGAAACTAATCCCACTTTTTTTTCAATCAATTAACTTTTTTTTATTTTAAAAGTCTACTAAATTAGTAGGAAATAAAATTAATTTCCATTATCTTTGTTGTTCGAACCCATTTTTAAATAAATAAGTTCCTTCTTTTACAATTAAAACAACAAATCATGAGTTTACAATTAGGCGATATCGCACCCGATTTTAAAGCCCAAACAAGTATTGGTCCTATTCAATTTCATGCATATTTAGGGGAAAGTTGGGGTGTATTATTTTCACATCCAGCTGATTTTACTCCAGTATGTACCACCGAGTTAGGAAGAACAGCAGGTTTGCAAGAAGAGTTTGCAAAAAGGAATGTAAAAGTATTAGCATTAAGTGTGGATTCACTCGAAAAGCATGCTGACTGGATTAAGGATATAAACGAAACACAACATGTTACGGTGGGTTTTCCCATTATTGCAGATGAAGATAAGTCCATTGCAAATGCATATGGTATGATTCATCCTAAAGCAAGTGAAACTTTTACAGTGCGTTCCTTGTTTATTATAGGTCCGGACAAAAAAATTAAATTAACCATTACCTATCCTGCCTCTACAGGAAGAAATTTTGTAGAAGTATTAAGAGTTATTGATTCCTTACAACTTACCGCCCATTACAGTGTTGCAACTCCTGCTAATTGGGTTGATGGGGAAGATGTGATTGTGGTTCCTGCAGTGAAAACCGAAGATGCGATTGCAAAATTCCCTAAAGGATTAAATATCGTGAAACCTTATTTAAGATATACACCACAGCCTAATAAATAAGCAGTGTTATTTAGCTATTCCATTTATCTAACTGCTTTAATACAGCTGTTAGATCCTTTGGTAATGGAGCTTCAAAAGAATATGCTTTATCTCCTAAATTGAATTTTAAGGATAATGCATGTAAAGCTTGTCTTGCTAATAAAGGCCTTTCTGTTTCTTCTGCTTTACTTAATTTGAAATTTTTCTTTTTAATTGCGGAAAGTAATAACGGAGTATTGTCACCATACAATTCGTCTGCTACTATGGGATGCCCCAAATGTTGTGCATGCACTCTTATTTGATGTGTACGTCCCGTGTGAATTTGAAAGGATACCCAAGCAAAACGTTTGTAATATTTTAATACTTCATAAGTGGTATGTGCTGCTTTGCCTTTTGCATGCGTCACCATTTGCCCCTTTTTTCCTGGATGTTCCATGATAGCTTGCTCTATACTTCCCGATTGAGGCGGTAAACCTATCACCAATCCTACGTATTTTTTTTCGATAGATCTTCCTTCAAATAATTCACTCAGTTGTTGATGAGCTTCAGCATTTTTTGCAAAAACAATTAAACCACTGGTGTGTTGATCCAATCTATGTACGGTATATATATTTGGATATTTTGCTTGTAATAAAGACTTTAAGGAAGCTTCTTTTCCAAATCTATCCGGAATACTAAATAAACCAGCTGGTTTATTTAACACTATCATGTCGTCGTTCTCAAATAAGATATCAATCATTCCTGCTTTGATTTCCTAGTAAATGATTTATTCATAAATTTCAACAACCTCACTTCTTTTTCTGATAAAAAACGCCACTTGCCACGGTCTACATTTTTTTTGGTCATGTTTGCAAACATAACACGATCCAAATGTCTTACATCATAACCTAGGTGTTCAAATATGCGTCGTACAATTCTGTTTCGTCCACTATGAATTTCGATGCCTATCACGTTTTTGGAAGTATTTGATAAATAACTAACTGCATCAGCTGCAATAAATCCATCCTCTAGTTGCACTCCTGCAGCAATGGCTTCCATATCTGCTTTAGAGACAGGTTTATCTAAAGTTACTTCGTAAATTTTTTTAATCTCGTAGGAAGGATGTGTTAATTTTTGTGCTAAGTCACCATCATTGGTTAATAATAAAACACCTGTTGTATTGCGATCTAATCGACCTACCGGAAACATACGTTGTGTAGTCGCATTTTTGATAATATCTAATACTGTCTTACGCCCTTCTGGATCATTCGCTGTACATATATAATCCTTTGGTTTATTCAATAATATATAAACAGGAGTTACTTGTAATTGTAACACTTTTCCTTTTAATCTTACAACATCTTTGTATTGCACTTTGTATCCGGGTTCTAAAATCGTGTCTCCATTAACAGTAACATGTCCAGATTTAACCATTTCAGCAGCTTCTCGGCGCCCCGATATACCTGCATGTGCAATATATTTATTCAATGGCATTTGCTCATGTGGAGTGTCATTGGATGCTGTGACTTTACCTATGGACGCGGTTCTTTTTTCATCTGCCTTGTCCATGGCTGCTGGAGTTCGCTTAGCCCTTCCCTGAGGAGCACTTGGTTGAAGCGATCCGTATTTTGCAGGTCTAGCACTTGCAGTACTGTATGGGTTGGACTTTTTAGTTGGGTTGACTCTTTTCCCTTTTTCATAAGCAGGAAGTGGTTCGGTAATGATTCCTCTTGCTTTGTCTTTTTTTCTTTGGCGTAAGGCTTCCCCTAGTGCTCTAGATTCTGCTTTTGCTTTTTTCTTATCCTGACGAATGGCTTCCTTCACCGCGCTTCCTTTTTTCTTCAAGGAAAACTTATCAAAATTATCCGATCTTTTTTTGTTCATCTGAACTGGAATTAAAAGTTATCCTTATTGGCTAATTGACCACAAGCAGCATCAATATCCTTTCCTCTACTTCGTCTAACTCTAACGTTTACTCTGTTTTTTTGTAATGCAGTTACAAAATTTTCAAAACCATCTTCGTCTGGTTTATCAAAAGGAAATTTATCAATCGCATTATATTCAATGACGTTAATTAAATCTGCGGGTACTTTTCGGTATATTTTAGTAAGTTCTTCTACATCGCGTTCTGAATCATTAAAGTCCTTGAATAAAATATATTCAAAAGTGATTTCGTTTCCTGTTTTTTTATAAAAATAATTAAGTGCATCAATGAGTGCATTTATGTTATTGCTTTCATTGATAGGCATGATTTCATTTCGTTTTTTATCATTGGCTGCATGTAGGGACAATGCTAGCTTGAAACGAACTTGATCATCTCCTAATTGCTTAATGCCTTTGGCTACACCAGCAGTAGAAACTGTAATTCTCCGTGGGCTCATACCTAATCCATCTGTAGCTGAAATACGTTCAATAGCCTTTAAAACATTTTTATAATTTAATAAAGGCTCCCCCATACCCATAAAAACAATATTGGAAAGTTTTTGATCAAAGTTTTTTTCGCTTTGTTGATTGATTAAAACTACTTGGTCATAAATTTCATCAAAGCTTAAATTTCTTTTTCGATCCATATATCCAGTAGCACAAAACTTACAACTTAAACTACATCCAATTTGCGAAGACACGCAAGCTGTTTTGCGTTCCGTTGTTGGAATAAGTACTCCTTCAATCATATGATGATCAAAAGTTTCAAAACGAGTTTTTAAAGTACCATCACTACTTAATTGTGTGGTGTTTAATTGCAAAGCTGGTAAGCTAAAATGATCTTCTAATTGTTTTCTTAAATCCTTACTTAAGTTGGTCATCTCTTCAAAGCTATGTGCATGCTTTTGCCACAACCATTCATGGATTTGCTTAACCCTGAATGATTTTTCCCCTAATTTTCCTATAAAACGTTCAATGTCAGCTACTTCGAGATGTCTGATATTTACTTTTTCATTCTCCATAATGCAAAGATACTTGATCGGGTTTGTTTCCTTTTATTTCTTTTTTTTACGCCCTATTCAACCTTTTAGAAGAGAAGCTGTTAAGTTTAATGAAACCTTTCAATTTTACTTTTAATTTTAGGATGATATCCCTAATTTCGGCAAAATGAAGAGGAATTTATCCATCAATCAATCATTAAAATAAACCTTTATGAAAAAATTACTATTAATGGGCGTGGTATTACTAGGTGTTTTTATTTCAGTTCAAGCGCAAGACAGTCCTTTAAAAGAATATTTAGGTAAATATACTTTTGCTGAAGGAAGCCCAGTTGCAGAGGTGACTTTAACTGCAGAAGATGCAAATTTAATTATTAATTCAGCCATGGGTTCGGTGCCTTTGGAGAAAAAAGGGGTAGACACTTTTTATTTGGCAGCTTATGATGCTTTAGTAGTTTTCAAAAGAGATGCCAATAAAGCTGTTGAATCTTTAAGCATCAATGTGCAAGGAATGGATTTGATTGGCAAAAAAGTGGCTTCCGAAGCGATTGCAATAAAGGAAGAAGATTTTTACTCCCAAATTTGGGCGGATAAAAATGATTAAAAATTTTTGTTTCAATTAAAAATGATAGGCTAACAAACCATTAAAATCAATAGTGCTTTGCTGCCCATTGATTAAGTTTTTCACAGTACATTTTTGCTGAGACAATTCATCGGATCCGATGATCACAATATGGGGAATATTTTTTTTCTCCGCGTATTTAAATTGCTTGTCAAATTTGCTCTTTTCAGGGTACATTTCACAAGCAATTTTTTTATTTCTTAAAGCCATCATGAGTTGAAATGCTTGCACAGCTTCAGCTTCTCCTAAATTAAAAAATAAAACTTGTGTGGATTGCTGCACCGATTCGGGAAATAATTTTTTATCTTCTAACACATCATAAATACGGTCTACTCCAAAACTAATTCCCACTCCAGGAATATTGGGAACACCAAATAAACTAGTCAAGTCATTGTATCTTCCACCTCCTCCAATGCTTCCCATATCTGCCTCTAATGCTTTTACTTCAAATATCATTCCGGTATAGTAATTTAAACCTCTTGCTAAAGTAAAATCAGCAACCAAATACTGGTTCATTCCCGTGCTTTGGTGATATTGTAACACATATTTTAATTCTTCCACCCCTTTTTGTCCTTGTTCATTGTCTCCAAGAAGAACAGCTAATTGGGACAATTTTTCATCATTGTTTCCTGATAAGTTTAAATATTTTTCAATAATAGCTTGTTGGGTTTCAGTAAATCCTTTTTGACTTAATTCGGTTTGCACTTTTTCCCAACCAATTTTATCAAGCTTATCAATGGCTATAGTGAGGTCAATTAATTTTTCTTCTCCACCACAAACTTGAGCTAATGCTAATAGTATTTTTCGATTATTAATTTTTATTTCAATGGGCAATTGTAGTTGTTGAAATGCGGTGACATAAATGGCTACTAAATCTACTTCGTTTAATAAACTTTCACTTCCTACAATATCTGCATCACATTGATAAAACTCGCGGTATCTTCCTTTTTGTGGACGGTCGGCTCTCCATACAGGTTGGATTTGATATCGTTTAAAAGGGAACGTTAAGGATCCGTGATGCATAGCTACATATCTTGCAAAAGGGATGGTCAAATCATATCTCAAGGCACGTTCTGTTATGTGTGTGCTGCTTTTGCCGTTTAAAATTTTGTCAAAACCTAAAGTAGTTTGTTCCTTTTTTTCAGGGTTGTCTAAACCGTTATTTAAAATTTTAAAAATGAGTTTATCTCCTTCCTCTCCATATTTTCCCATCAAGGTTTCCAAGTTTTCCATGGCGGGAGTTTCCAAGGGCTGAAAGCCAAAGTTCTCAAACACCGAACGTATGGTTTGAAAAATATACTGTCTTTTTTGAACAGTGGCAGCGTTAAAGTCCCTCGTTCCTTGGGGCAAAGATGGTTTGCTCATGCATACTAATTTGGGAGTAAAGATAAATTTTTAAATTCATCCTCTATTAATTGTTTAAATTGCTTTTTTAAATTGGCTCATTATGGAAGAAAATAATCAACTCAGGGATAGGTCTGAAAGGTCCTATCGTATTTTTAGAAGTATTTATGATTTTAGTATGGCAGCGCTTATTTTGGGCTCCGGTATACTCATGTTATTTGCCAAATATTTCAAGTTAGATCAAGTGCTAAATGTAGATGCAGAATTCAGAGCAATCTTTGGTACTTTATGTATGGTTTATGGTACTTTTCGTTTGTATCGAGGCTTTAAGAAGGACTATTAAATTTCTCACATTTTTATAAAGAATAACACCTTATGCGTTTTGCAAAATTAATCTTTAGTGCTTCTATCATCCTTATGGGATGCGGTTCTCAAAACACAAAAGCACCTATGGATACCACCAATGAAGGAACTATTCGCATATCGGTGGAAGAAAGTTTTAAGCCTATTATAGAACAACAATTGAAAGTGTTTCATGCCAGTTTTCCTAAAGCACAAATCATTGCTTCTTATAAATCTGAAATAGAATGTTTTAAAGATTTTGCTTCAGATAGTACCCGAATGATTATCACTACTAGAGGTTTGCGACATGAAGAGGAAGAAGTCATGAAATCCCATTTGGGTTTTACACCTACTTATGGAATTCTTGCCTATAATGCTGTGGCTGTTGTAATTGCTAAAAATGCCCGAGATTCCGTGTTTAGCATGCAGGATTTAAGCCATATTTTAACTGGTAAAAATCCCAAGGAAGCAGTTATGGATGGAAATAATCTCACTGGTATTATTCGTTTTTTGAAGGATAGTTTGGTAAAGCAAAATGCATTGGGTAAAAATGTTCAAGCTGCCAAAGGGAGTGAGGAAGTGATAAAATATATACAAAATAATCCTAATGCGATTGGATTTGTAGGTATGAATTGGGTGGGGGATACCTATGATCCAAAGCAAGTTGCCTATCAAAATCAAATCAAAATGGGGTTAGTGGAATGTACACTTTGTATTGAAAAGGGTTATTTTTCCAAACCCTCTCAGTCCACAATTAGTCAGGGACAATATTCACTTTCCTTACCTATCTATTACAATTTAAAGGAAAATGCACCTGGTTTAGGCTCCGGTTTTCTTAATTTTTTAAGCGAAGAAAGAGGGCAACTCATTTTTAGGAGGGCATTTTTGGTTCCCGCCAAAATGAGCTTTAAAAATAGGAAGGGGATGATGTCCTAACCACTTATCAAAAACTAACATTTTTTAGTACTCTAAGCTCTATTTTAGAAGCATTCTTCTAAAAAATTTAATACCATTCTTCCAAAAAAATTAATATTTTTAACCTTCTCAAATCATAGACAAAATGATTGAGTTTGATTTTTAACATTCAAAGAAAAAAGAACGTGATGAAAAAATTGGTTGTGTCATTTGTGTTGTTAGCATTTGCATGGGTTGGAGCAATCGCACAAGCTCCTGTATCTCCTTATGCTGAAGGGGTGAAATTGTTGAATTATGAAAAAAATAAATCAGCGCTTGCTTTTTTTAAAGATGCCTTAAGTAAAAACCCAAAGGATGGAGAAGCTAATTTTTGGCATGGAGAAGCTTTATTAGCACAGGATGGTGCTGGAATGCCTAGCCCTGCGGTTATTAAAAAAGCAAAAGAATTTTACCAACAAGCTTTACAAACTATGGGTAGTGATGCTTGGTTGTTAGTAGGTATGGGACATGTTCAATTACTAGAGGGTGGAGACTTCAACGCTATCAAACAAAATTTTGAACTAGCTATTACTTCTACCATGATTGCAAAAGGAAAAGCAAAAGGAAAAGTAAATCCAGATATCATTAATGCTATTGGGTATGTTTTTGCTGAAACACCTATTGTTGTTGTGGATCACCGCTATGCTGTAGATAAAATTAAAGAAACCATTTCTTCCTATGATGGCATTGCACCGTTACCAGCTAACTTATATATCAATTTAGGCATTAACTACTTAAAAGTAGGAGGTGAATTTGGTGGGGATGCAGTGACTGCATTCCAAGAAGCCATCAATCGCGATCCTAAAAATGCCTATGGTTATTATCGTATTGGTAGAGTGTATCAAACTCAAAACAACAGAGAGTCGTTTGATGAATACTATAATAAAGCAATCGCAGCCGATCCTACATTTCCTCCTGTTTACTATGCATTGTATAATTTTTATGCAGATTTAAATACGGAAACTGCAAAAACAAATTTGGATTTGTTTTTAAAAAATGCAGACAAGGATCCTTCTTTAGATATTTTCAATGCGGACTATTTGTTCCGTGCAGGGCAATATGATGCATCTTTGGAAAAATCAAAAGCTTTAGAAGCTTCTATTGGCGTTGCCGCTTTACCTAGATTAGGCGTTTTATTGGCTTACAACTACGAACGTAAAGGGGATTCTACATTGGCAAAAAACTATATTGAACAATTTATAAATACCAGCCCTTCAGATAAAATTTTATCATCTGACTATGAATTAGCTGTTAAAGTGATTTCAAAATTTAGTGGTAATCAAGCTGCTTTAGGAGCTATTTTAGAAAAAGCGATAGCTGCGGATACTTCAAGAACAAATAAGTTGAAATACTATAAATTAGGATATGAAATGTTAGAAAAAGCTAATATGTATTCTGATGAATTAAAATGGTATGCAAATTATTCAGCCCTAAGAGGGGTTAAAGATGAAATTTACTACTACAAAACAGGAAGTATTGCATTAAATGCCAAAGATGCTGTTACTGCAACTGCTGTAGCAAAGGATTATATGACTGCTTTTCCTGAAAAACCAAATGGGTACTCTTTTTATGTGAAAGCAGCTAGATTGGTGGATACAGCCAATAGTACCGGTGTTTTATTTGAAGCAGTGAATGTGCAAAATCAGTATTTGTTGAAAGATGTTGCTAAAAACAAGCAGGTGTTGATCAACAATTACTACACTATGATTGGCTACTATAATGAAACTAAGGCTTATGAAAATGCAGTTGCTATGTGTGATAAAGTATTAGAATTAGTCCCTAATGACCCTACTACCTTGGGCGCCAAAGCGCAATTCACTAAAAACATTGAAATTTTGAAGAAAATGCAAAATGGTAAAGGGGGAGCTCCTGCTCCTGGAGCGCCAAAAGCAGCTTCGGATACCACTCAGATTAAAAAAGGCTAAAAATCGAATTTTTGGCACATTTCACTGTGTAAAAAATAATTGAAAATTACTCCCCATTTATGGGGAGTTTTTCGTTTAATGGCAATCCTTTGCGTATTTTTGCAAATCCAAAAAACAGTGTATGATTTTACTTCAGTACTTGATGTCAGCTAATGAGTTAAATAGCGCCACCAATTACTTGCCCATCGCTTTACAATTGTTATTTGCAGGAGGTTTCGTTGCTATCATGTTTCTTCTTTCCAATTTTTTAGGACCTAAGCGTAAGACCTCCGATAAACTTGAAAATTTTGCTAGTGGAATTGAAACACATGGTGATGCCAGATCACCCATGGCTGTCAAATATTTTCTAGTTGCCATTTTATTTGTTTTGTTTGATGTGGAAGTGATTTTCTTTTATCCCTATGCAGTGAACTTTAAAAGTTTAGGCTGGTCGGGATTTTTTGAAGTAGTGTTATTTGTTGTTTTTTTCTTGGTGGGTTTTATTTATATCCTTAAAAAAGGAGCCCTTAAATGGGAAGATTAATTATATCATAAACTTAATGCATCATTATGCGTCCAGTCCGATTTAACATACATCCTAAAGAAGCAGATATAGCCGAAGCTATTTCAATGGGAAAAGCACCCGATGGTGTTTCAGGTGATGGATTTTTTGCAACTCAGTTAAGTTCTGTAGTGGGCTTAGCTAGAAAAAATTCCTTATGGCCTCTTCCTTTTGCAACTTCTTGTTGTGGAATTGAATTTATGGCCACCATGGCATCACACTATGATCTGTCAAGATTTGGTTCGGAGCGTGTAGGGTTTTCACCACGCCAATGTGATTTGTTAATGGTGATGGGCACCATTGCAAAAAAAATGGCACCTGTTTTAAGACAAGTATATCTTCAAATGGCCGAACCTCGTTGGGTAATAGCAGTGGGGGCATGTGCTTCAAGTGGCGGAATATTTGATACGTATAGTGTGTTGCAAGGAATTGATCAAGTGATACCTGTAGATGTTTATGTGCCAGGATGCCCCCCTCGTCCAGAAGCCATTATTGATGGATTTATGAAAGTGCAGGATTTAGTGGGACAAGAAAGCATACGCCGTCGCAATAGTGATCAATACCGCGATTTATTAAATAGCTACGGAATTCAATAATAAAATTTTAAATGATTGAATCAACAATGGCTTTAACAAACGAATATATTCAACAGCAATTAATTGACAAATTTGCAGATCAAGTGTTTGGTTTTTCAACTGATTCTGGAATTTT
>JAFMJX010000260.1 GCA_017853235.1 Chitinophagaceae bacterium
AATTATATTCAACATTTCAAATATATAATATTGATTATATATTTAAAAATAATTATTATACAAAATATTATTAAACAATTATTTGTATTTTTTCTTTATCTTAAATAATGAAATTATTTTTAAATATAAATTGGATAGAATTAAGTGATGCTTTTCAAAAGTCTATTATTGACCATTTATTAGAAAGTTTCAATAAAGAAAAAAATAAATTTATAATTGATAACATTATTAAACGATTTACAAAAAAAACATGTACGATTTGGTTATATATTGAGAATTTCACATTGAGTGGTATTTGTATTTCTTGGAAATGTAATAAATATACTTATTTAGATAAGTTTTTTATAGTTTCAAATAAAAAAGGTAAAGGGATCGGAAGCAATATGTTAAATGAATTTATAAGCGAAAATAAAGACATTTACGGAGGAATATTGTGGAGAACCGATACATCAACCTCTAAATTCTATTTGAACCATCCAAATGTTATTAAGTATTTTGAAACAAAATTTACTATTTATAAAAACGAAAAGTATATACATAGTAATTATGAAAAACCAAAAGTGTATCTGGGTACAGTGAATAAAATATGGGAATATGAAGATATATATGATTTGAAGCTTGAAACCAGTTTTACAATCATTAAGGAAATTTAGAATTGGTATAATATTCACAATTATTTACATAATTATTTAGATGAAATAAAATATATTCACTTGCTAAAAAATAACTCGTGAAATTTGCGGTATATTCATAATTACCAGGAGTAAGAGGAAACGTTACATAAATTATTTTATTTTCCATTTTGATTTTAAATTCATCCATAGGGGCTATCGGATTGTAATAACTTAATGTTGTCATGGTATTTTCTCTCATATTCCAATCATTATTTAAAAATGCTTCATGTATGGTTGTGAACATTTTATTCTTAGGCGAACAATTGTTTGTATTTTCTTCATATGAAGAGGACATACGCATTGAGTGTGACATTATTACAATTCTTATTTTAATAACGCAATGTTTATTTATATCATTTAATATATCTTAATTATAATAAAGTAATTTAATATCATTAAGTATTTAATTTAATGATATAAAATAAAAATAGCAATGATAGGTTTCGATCCTATGACCTTTGGGTTATGGGCCCAACGCGCTTCCGCTGCGCCACATTGCTAAAAAACGCTTCGTACTGGGTTCGAACCAGTGACCTACAGGTTAACAGCCTGGCGCTCTACCAACTGAGCTAACGAAGCAAGTGAGCGTTGAAGCTCGTTTAAAAATGAGAATTCATAAGAAATCGTTAGAAATCATATGAAAGATAAAAAAGATTAGTTTAATTCTTTACAAAAATATAAACAACATACACCTACCTTTTTCTTGACTCTGGACTGGAAAACTTCTACGCGCGCGAACACTTGATCAAAACCTGTGAAGAGGGAGAGAGAGAGAAATTAGGAAATATGTAGAAAATCATATACATAAATAAATGCTAGGTTCTTTTTAAATAATTCATATTTAGTTTTTTGCTGTAAGAACCATTATTCCGGGCAATCGGAATTGAACCGATGACCAACAGGACTACAGCCTGTCGCTCTTCCAACTGAGCTATGCCCGGGAAATTGCGTCATCCGGGAATTGAACCCGAACCTCAACCTTGGAAGGGTTGAATCCTAACCATTAGACCAATGACGCAGACGTCAGCTACAGGGTTTGAACCTGTGCGGGTTTCCCCAATAGATTTCAAGTCTATCGCCATAACCACTCGGCCAAGCTGACAAAAGGTCATACTGGGATTTGAACCCAGATATATGGATTCAAAGTCCATTATGCTCACCATTACATCATATGACCTTGATGTTAGGACGCGTAAATGAATTCACGATTCAAATACCCATTCACATTATACAATAGTGGTGTCTCTTTAAATTGTTTTGGTGGAATAATATTAAATATAAAGAACATTCGTAATAATAAATAAACTTAAATGTATTTTATAAAATTATTTTATAAAATGTTAAACAGTGTGAAAAATGATAACGTAGTTTCAGATTTTAATCATACAATTTCTCTCAATGATATCAAACAAATATATGGGTTCAATTCAAATGATATTTTAGAATACGAAACGTTTTATGATTTTTATACGCATGACAAACATTATATAGATCGTTTGTATTTTCATTATATTCTTATGATTGGAAATTATATGAAAATTCATAAATTTATAATTGATTATATTAATAATAAGTCAATCTATGCCTTTGAAACATTTGTGAATTCCCCTTTATATGTACACACGAGTTTAAACCATAATAATATGAACCATTCTGGTGTTTATCATTTATATCCAGTAACTACATGTATGATGTGGAATAATGATCCTCGATTACTAAGATTGCTTATTACATTCGGTGCGGTTGTACACGAACAAGATAATTTCGGTTATTATCCTGAAGAAGCAATTAGACACATTTACTATTTTAATCCTATACCATATTTAAATTGTTTTGAACAACATAAAGACATTGAAAAATACAATAAAACACATTATAGGGATATTAAAGAATTTACAAATATAATTAACGAAATGAGATATATTTCAGGCGAAGACGTTTGTAAAGATTGGTTCTATCCTATTTAGTTTTATAATATATGATTGTGTAAAAATTCTAAAATATAATAATAATAATTAAATATAATAATAATTAAATAAATTTATTATTATATGAAAACAAGAAAATATTATAGGCATTCTATTAGAACGAATACTTATAAAAAAAGATTTACAGGAGGCAAATGGTCTAGAAAATATAAACTTAATATTAACTGTAATAGACCTCGAGGATTTTCTCAAAAGCAATATTGTAAATATGGACGAAAT
>JAFMJX010000261.1 GCA_017853235.1 Chitinophagaceae bacterium
AGCAATGATCATTGGGAAAACATAACGCTACTTGTAAGAGATACGTTGTTAAAAAAAAATAAAAAAATACTACTTAGGTTCGGAACAGGCTCAAGTCTTTATGTAGATAATAAAAATAAAAATTTGTGGATAGGTAGTTATGGAACTGGATTAATTCAATATGAAATTCAAAATAAGAAATTCAAACAATTTTTAGTTCACCCAGAAAGCGATATTAAATTTGGAAAACAAGAAATAGTAAATAAGATAGTTGGCACCAAAGACAACAATTTATTGTTATCTACTGATATCGGATTACAATACTTTAATATTCAAAATCACACCTTTAGTCGTTTATTTAATTCCACAGATTCTATATTTATAACTCAAGCAAATGATTGTAAAATCATTGATAATAAAATTTTTGCTGCGACAAAATTTGGCGCCTTTATTTATAATTTAGATACCAAAAAAATACAAACTTTTAAAAACAATCCTAATAATGTTAATACGATAGCTTCTAATCTAGTTAAAAACATTCATTTTAGTAAAAACAGTAACTACTTGTGGCTAACGCTTCTAAATTCTGGAATTGATGTTATTAACTTGTCAAATGACAAAATAATACACATTAACAATAATAATGCAAAGGAATATGGAATTGAATACCCTAACTATAACAACATACTAGAGGATAAAGATAATAACATTTGGCTTGGTGGTTTTGATATTACAAAATACGATCCAAATAAAAGAAAATTTGGTCTTATAGGAAAAAACTTTCCTAGAGAATTTAATTTAGATTTTTCTGATGTTTGGGGAACTTTTGTAGATAGCAAGGGACATGTGTGGCTTGGTGAATATGCTCCGCACATGGGAATTATGGAAATTGATAGAGCAACGAATTTTAAAAAACGTTATTTAGAAGATGCCACTTTGTCTAATACTAGAGTTTGGAAATTTAGTGAAGATGCTAAAGGAAATATTTTTGCTTTTTGCAATTCTCCAAATGGAATACTTTTTTATAAAAAAACAAATGGATCTAGTAATTTTATTAAGCAAGGTTTTTTAAAAGACAAAACAAAAATTGGAGACAATAGCTCTCTTGGCTATGCTTATTTTAATAATAAAAAAGAACTTATTTATACAGGAGATAAACCTGTGGTTTTAAGCACCAATAACGGAGACACCTCATACAAACCTATTGATCTTCCATCTAATCTTAAAGGAGGGATTTTATTAGTTTCACGTAAATCAGAAAACGAAGTATACGTATTAAATTTTGATGGCATTTTCCTATTAAATGAAGTAACTAATACTGCAAAACCTTTAACAAAAAATTTATCATTTGCTAGAGAACATGATTTATGGATGGATATGCAAATTATAAATGACAAATATGCATTTTTAGCAACTTACGGAAACGGATTAATTAAAGTTGATTTTCAAAAAAACACTAAAACATTTTTAACCATATCAGATGGGATACCATCTTTATATTTATATAATATAAAAAAGGGTGCCAATAATAATTTGTGGATGAGTTCTAATTTTGGAATAATTAGATACAACCCTTTTACAAATAAGTTTAGAAGTTTTGGTCCTTCTGAAGGTGTTCAAGATTTTGAATTCAATTCATTTAGTGCTTCACAATCAAAAGCTGGTGAAATATTTTTTGGTGGATTTAAGGGCCTCAATTATTTTTTCCCAGATTCTATAAAAGACAATTCTAATCCTCCTGTAGTAATTATTCAAAAATTTTCAAAAAAAGACACCACATTATTAATTGAATCAAATAATCCTAAAGGAGAATTTATAGTTAATTACAATGAAAACAGTTTATCTTTTGATTTCTTAGCTTTTAATTTTAGAGATGCAGAACATAATGAATATGCTTATAAAATGGAAGGCTATGACGAAGACTGGATTCATTCGGGTTCTAGGCGTTTTGCAAGCTATACAAATCTGCGCGAAGGAACTTATACTTTTAGAGTTAAAGCTGCTAATAATGATGGAATTTGGAATGAAGAGGGAGCTAAAATGATTATTCATATTTTACCTCCGCCTTGGAGAACTTGGTGGGCATATTTAATTTATATTATTACTTCCGTTAGCTTAATCTATTCTTTTTCTAAATACAGAGAAAAACAACAAATTAAAAAGCTAGAGAATGAGCGTAAGAATTCTGAGTTAGCGGCTGCGAAGGATTTACAAGAGAGGTTATTACCTAAGACGTTGCCAGTAATTAAGGATTTAGATATTGCTGGATATTTAAGAACATCTACTGAAGTGGGGGGTGATTATTATGACTTTTTTGAACAAGCTGATGGGTCTTTATATGCTATTTGTGGAGATGCAACAGGCCACGGTACACCATCTGGCATGTTGGTATCAATTACTAAAGCTGGCATTATTGGATTGCCACAGATGAGCCCTAAAGACATGCTTCATGAGTTAAACAGGGTGGTTAAAAAGGTAGATTTGGGGATATTAAGAATGAGTTTAAATATTGCTTTGATCAAGGATAAGCAAGTGACATTAAGTTCTGCGGGAATGCCGCCATATTTTATGTACCGCGCGAGCAGTAAAACAACCGAGGAGATACAATTATCGGGCATACCATTAGGCAGCTTCAACGATGTTCATTATGATCAAACTACTACAAGCTTTAATTCGGGAGATATTTTGGTCATTATTTCGGATGGTTTACCAGAAGCGCCTAACTTAGAGGGTGAATTATTTGACTATTTAAAATTACAGAATTTGATTGCCAATTATGGGGAAGAAACAGCTCAAGGCGTGATTGATAAATTAATGTCAGAAGCTGATACCTGGTTGTCTGGTAAACATAATCCAGATGACATAACCCTAGTAGTTATCAAACATAAATAA
>JAFMJX010000262.1 GCA_017853235.1 Chitinophagaceae bacterium
TACGATCAAAACCTTGTGTCGCAGAAGTATTATCTGTACTAGTTACCTCTGGATCAGCTCCAGGATATGAAGTAATTAATAATAAGTTTTGTCCACTAACAAATAAGCTCATGTCGGAAATTTGTGCTTTTCTAAGGAATTTCTCAGGTAACATATAAGAGATTGTTAAGTTTTTCAATCTGATATAATCACTTGAATATACGTTTGCCGTAATTGGCAATGAATAACCCCATGAAGTAAAGTCTCCATCTTGTACTTTGGGAACATCTGTAATATCCCCCGCTTTTTTCCAACGACGTAAAATCATTGTTGAGTTATTCGCAAATCTATTATCCATTAAGGTTCCTTGGGTACCATAGTACATGAATCCTCCAAATTGATAAGTAAATAAGGCATCTAAAGAAACTCTTTTGTAAGTAAACTTATTTGACCAACCACCATAAATTTTTGGTGTGGTATTTTTATATACTACCGCATCCGTAGCAGTTGCAATTGCTGGAGCTTTTGTACCATCTTCATACTCCCATTGGTTTTTACCAAATACTGGGACTTGTTCATATAAAACTTTCTTACCACTCTTATCCAAGAAAATTCTTCTACCACTTGCTGGATCTACCCCTGCTGTTCTGATAGCATAAATCATACCAACAGAATAACCTGGTAAAGTGATAGATACCAAGTCAGTTGAGCCACCAATACTTCCATAAAGAATATTTGGCACATCAGGAGAGAGAGAAGTAACCATGTTTTCATTTAATGAAAAGTTGAAATTAGAATTCCATGTAAAATTTGTCTTTTGAATAGGAATTGTATTTAATGAAACTTCAATCCCTTTATTATACATGGATCCTACGTTAGATAATATTGAATTTTGTGGAGACCCAGGCAATCCAGCAGAAGCAGGCGTTGGTACTCCAAAAATTAAACCATCAATATTGTTCTTATAATAAGAAACGTCTGCAGACAATCTTCCTTTTAACATTGAAAAATTAAAACCAATATCTAATTTCTTACTTGTTTCCCAAGCTAAATCCTGATTACCTGCTGTTGAAAAATACAATCCAGGCAACCCTCCATATAAGTTTGCAGAATAATTAGTTAAAGATGCATAATCACCAATACCTGTTAAATTACCAACTTTACCATAACTAGCTCTAAATCTAAATGTTTCAAATAAATTAGCCATTTTGGAATCCTTGAAAAAATCCTCATTACTCAAATCCCATGCACCTGAGTAAGAATAAAACAAACCTGATTTATTGTTTTTTCCCAAAACAGATGATTCATCATTTCTAATACTTCCAGTTACAAAATATTTCTTTTTGAAATTATATTGCAATCTGCTAAATAACGAATTGAAGTATTTATAAAATACTTGATTAGAAGTATTTGAAATACCAACTGTAGAAAATCCACCTTGTATATTGGAATAAAAAGGATCAGATTGATTTGATCTAATTAAACCAAATTGATCCCCAGTTTTACTTTGTAATTCCTGACCTAATAATAAATTAAGAGAATGTTCTTTAAAACTTTTTTCAGCTGTTAAAGTATTTGTCCAAGTATAACTTTCTCTTTTTGAAGAAATACCAGTGGCACTTCCTAATGCAGTATTACCCTCATTCGTACGAGGATCAAAATATCTGTTGGTTCTGCTGCTAATATTATCAACACCATACAAAGTCTTAAATGTCAACCATTTTGCAGGTTTTAATTGTGCATAAATATTAGATTGAATAAAATTATTAGCAGTATTATCATCATTAAATGCTAATGTAATCACTGGATTGGTATAACCTAATCTTGTTGTAGATGTTAAATGACCTTGATTATCCATTAAAGCTAAGTTCAATCCACTTACATTATAACTACCATCTTTATTGTAGGGTCCAATAATTGGTGCTGCTACAAGTGCTAAACGATAAGCCACTGAATTACTTGCAGTTGAACTTACACCGTTACCTGTAGATAAAATTGCAGTTGTTTTATTATCTGTATAATTGGTTTTTGAACCAATAGATAACCAACTATTTACTTTGTGGTCAATATTATATGTTACAGATTTTCTGCCATAATCATTCCCTCTTAAAATACCTTCTTGACTAGAATAAGAAACCGAAAAGAAATACTTTGTGGTAGTATTCGCGCCTGACATACTTATGGTATGTGATTGTCCTGAAGCTTTTCTGAAAATATAATCATACCAATTTGTTCTTACAATTTTACCATCAGGTCCTATAGAATTTCCATAATAGTTGGTTACTGCATTATAAGTGTTAGCATTCACTAAGGCTTCGTTTTTAATTTCTAGGTATTGATCCCCATTCAAAACCTCCGCCAATCGAGTAGCTTCACTTGATGAAAAAGTAACGTCCAATGTCACTTTAGATTTTCCTGCTTTGCCGCTCTTAGTTGTTATGAATACTACTCCATTTGCTGCTCTACTACCATAAATACTTGTAGCAGCAGCATCTTTTGCAATATCAATAGACTCAATATCATTTGGGTTTAAAAATGCTAATGGATTATTAGAAGCATTACCCCCCACATTTATATCTTCTACGTAAACAGGTACTCCATCAACAACGACTAATGGATAAGAACTTAGAGACAAGGAATTTACTCCTCTAATTCTAAATACAGGAGCTTGATTGACTACCCCTGAATTTGCAATCATATTTACCCCAGTAGCTTTACCATTCAAGGCAGATTCAAAACTTTGAATTGGTAAATTTGATACAGCATCTCCTTTTACAGTACTATAAGCCCCCACATTTAATCTTCTGGTTGAAGTACCATATCCAACTACCACCACTTCATCCAAATTATTACTTGATTGCTTTAAAATAATATCCATTTTTGC
>JAFMJX010000263.1 GCA_017853235.1 Chitinophagaceae bacterium
TGAACCATCTTAATATATTCCAATAGGGTATGATTGTTTTTCTTTTTATATCAAAAACTTCTCTTAATAAAGTGGCTAATTGATCTTGTCCAACTAACACGAGTATACTTGCAAACACTAATAAAATTAAAATTAAAGTAAGTCGAATTGCCCTCCATCTTTGATGTAAAAAGAAAGGTTTATCCTCCATATAAGATTTGTCAAAACTGCGAATAATTCCAGTCATCGCGTTGGAAGCATAAAAGAGTAATAGTATAAAACCAAATGAAAAAACACCCACATGTTGGCTTAATAAATCATTAATGATATCTAAGATGAAACGATAGGTACTCGAATTAGGGGAGATGTCCTTAAAAATAGATAATATTTGTTTTTTTATTTTTAAGGTGGAAGGAAAGTAGGGGATGATTGAAAATAAAAATAAAAAGGAAGCGGGTAGTGCCATAATCAAACTAAAAGAAATAGAAGAAGCACGATCATATAATCCTACCGTATTTAATTGCTTGAATAAAAACTTAATGACTTGGTATAAATTAATTCGTTGAAATCCAGGCAAGTAAATTTGCTTTGCTTTTGATTTAGCAAATTGAACAAAAGGTTCTAAATAAGAATATACCTTTTTCAACAGGGGTCTTATTTTGATAGGGTTATTTATTTTCTTTATTTTTTTGGTATTCGTCTAATTTATGTTGGTATTCCTTTGCAAATTTATTATGTTCCTCAAAAGTACTGCTAAAATGATGATATCCGCTAAAATCGGCTTTAGCAACAAAGTAAATGTAATTAGTAGTGGGTGCATTTAAAACAATGTCTATAGTTTTAGGGCTTGGTGTTCCAATAGGACCTGGAGGTAAACCAGCATGTTTATAAGTATTGTAAGGAGAGGGATTCAATAAATATTTTTCATAAATACGCGTTAAGGTAAAATCCTGCATCGCATATTTAATGGTGGGACATGCCTGAAGTGGCATTTTTTTATGAAGTCTGTTTTGATACACACTTGCTATGAGTAATTTATCGGAGTCATAATTGGTTTCCTCGTCAACAATTGACGCTAATGTATATATTTCATTTGTACTTAAACCTTTTTGAGAAGCTTTTAAAAGTCGATCATTTAAACTCCAAAAACGTTTTTGTTCCTCCTTCATTTTTTTTAATAATTTAGGAAGAGGGGTACTCCAATACATTTCATAAGTATTAGGGATGAATAAGGTCAATAATTGCGTGGTATCCGTATCAAATGCAGCCAATGAATCATTGCTGTTAAAATAAGTAATACATTCCAAACTGTCCATGGAAAAAGTATTTGAAACCAATTTAGCTAATTCGGCTCTGGTTCGAACTCTGTTTAAAATGAATTTAACCGTGGCTTGTTGATTATTACGTAGCATTCTAATTATGTTTAACAAACTAGTAGCATGTTTTACTAAATATTTACCGGGTTTTGCTTTTTGATCTACTTGAAATAGCTTAACTAAAAGCAAAAAGCTAGGTTTGTCTAAAATAATTTTTTTAGCCACCAAACTATCAGCCAAAACCTCCCATCCTTGTTGCTGATATTCGAAACTTGCTTTTTCTCCATCAAAATGAGTGGTTTTAATGAAAACAGAATAAGTTTCATAACAAAGGACAATAAAAATGGCAATGGCCAATAACTTTTTCATGTGGTTAAAGTTAAGTTTTGTCTTTGATAAATTAAAAATCCCCTCCTGAATCATCAAGAAGGGATTGTAATAAGTTCAATCAACTATGAATAGTAGTTGAATAGGATTATTTTTTAGCTGGTGTACTTGCAGCAGGATTCCCTGGAGCTGTAGCAGCTGGAGTTGTTTGTGCTGGTGCTGTCATTGGTGTAGTAGCTGAAGTATTTACTTTTTGTAAAATGCCTTTATCTCCTTCACTAGAGCCACCTTTTAAAAATACAGTAGAAGTCATTGCTAAAATGGCGATTAAAGCAGCAAAAATCCAAGTTCCTTTTTCAAGAACATCAGTGGTTTGCTTAACTCCCATAAAATTATTAGAAATGCCACCCACGTTTGCATTTAAACCACCACCCTTAGGATTTTGGATTAATACCATAAAACCTAAGCCTAAACATGCCACGATAATCAATACTAAAAATAAAGTAATCATCTTTTTTGTTTTAATTGTTCTATTCTGGACGCAAAATAAACGGATTTTTCAGGAAAAATAAAACTTAATTTTGAATACAGGGCAATTGCTTTGCGTAAATTACCTTGTTTTTCCCATACTTCAGCCATAGCTTCAGTGACAACTTCATCCGTTTTATTGGCTTTTTCGGCTATAGCTGTGATCTCTTTCTCCTGCGCTTCTTCTAATTCTGCCACTTGAGGGACTCCATCCTTATTTTTGAGCACTTTCAACCAAGCAGTAAAACTTCTGAGTTGTTTAGTGAATTTGTCCTGAGGTAGCTTAGATAGGTCAATTTCGATGCCCTGAGCGGCAAAATAGTCCTTTTGAAGGGGAGTAAGCTCCATTTCGTAACTAGCCACATCTAATGGAACAGGCTCCTTAAACTGAGCTAATTGATCATTTATAAGGGTGGCTAATTTTTCTTCCATGGGAACCCCTTGATGTACTAATTCAGTTTCGTGTAACCAATGATGTATTTGAAGGGTAGAAGGGAAAAAAATATTCGTCTTTTGTAGCTGAGATTGTAATAATGGAGAATTCGTTAAGGCATATTTTTTTGCTAATAAAAATTGTAAACTTGGGCTGTAAGGATGCTGATCCACCCAATGCTCCAATTCGTTGGTTTCGATGGTATCTAATTCTTGATGACCTGTCCATTGAAACAATATATTATTTAAAAGCGTAGGAGTCATAGTA
>JAFMJX010000264.1 GCA_017853235.1 Chitinophagaceae bacterium
TGATGAATGAACCCTTTATCTAAAGCAATTAATCCTGGTATTAAATAAAAACTTTCCTGTGGAGCAAAGGCCGAATCACGATACCTTTTTAAATTATGAATGGTAAATTCATCTGTTCCGTTTTCTAATAATGCAAAGCTTCCCTGCAATTGAGCGCTATCCATTAATTGAGCTATGGCTGCATCTGACTTGACATTATTGGGAGAACAAGCAGCTAAACCAACCCATACCAGCAACAAAACAAAAACAAGCTTTTTCATAAATAGACAATTAGTTTGAAAGCACAAAATTACCACATAAAACCAACAAAAACACCCCCAAAATGGGGGTGTTTTATCTAAAATTATTTGTTCTAGACTAATAAAGATTAATCAATTCCCAACAACTCTACTTCAAATATAAGCGTTGAGCCTGGCCCAATAACAGGTCCAGCAGAACGTTCCCCATAAGCCAATTCTGAAGGGATGAATAATTTCCATTTGCTTCCTACTGTCATTAATTGTAGTGCATCTTGCCATCCTTTGATCACTCCGTTTAATGGGAAACTGATAGGTTCTCCTCTTTGTACTGAACTATCAAATACAGTACCATCAATTAAAGTGCCATGATAATGACATTTTACTTTGTTGTTTAAAGTGGGCTTTTGTGTACCGGTTCCGGCAACTAATACTTCGTATTGTAGGCCACTTGTTAATTTAACCACTCCTGGTCTTTTAGCATTGTTAGCTAAAAATTCGGCGCCCATAGCGCGATTTTGTAGGATTTTTTCTTGACTCATTTTATCTTGGTAGTTTTTAATACATATATCTAATAAAGTATCTGGAATTTCTGGTTTCGCTAATACACCTGCAGCCATTCCCTTATTAAAAAGTGCCACATTTACATTTTGTAAACCTTGCGCCTTTAAGCTTTGTGCGATACGATATCCTAAAGCATAGGAAGCACTGTCCTTGGTATTTTTAATAGCACTAGCTACAGAAGAAATAGCAACGTTTGCATTTGCTACTTTCACTGTTTTAGCTGGTGGCGTTTTAGACACTTGTGCATCTGCAAAAGTTAAAAAACAAAAAGAACCAATAATACATACTAATTTTTTCATGTTGAATTATAATTGAATGATGAATATCCTCGAATTAAGTTTTAATATCCCTGAGGATGTCAAAAATACATCAGAATCAGATTCAAAGTGAGCATATACTAGAAATACTATGTTAAAAGCTGATGAATGGCATTTTCAATTTTTGAAAGTTCCATTTTATCCATCACTAATTTCATTTGACTTGCAATTTGGCTCGTACACAAATTGCCAATACTGCCTTCATGCGTATGCCCAATTTGGGTTGAATAGCTGTAAGTTCCGTCTTCGATAGATTGACCTACTTTTTTATAAGCATCTCTAAATGGCATTCCTTCATTGACTAATTTATTCACTTCCTCCACACTGAATAAATATTGATATTTAGGATCTTGTAAAATTTGTGGTGTCACTTGCATATGCGCTATCATCAAAGTTGCCATAGACAAACAATGACTCAGTTCCTTAAAAGCAGGAAACAAATGTTCTTTTAATAATTGCAAATCACGATGATAGCCAGAAGGTAAATTGGTGGTCATCATCATAATTTCATTAGGTAACGCCTTTATACGATTACAATAAGAACGAATTAATTCAAAAACATCAGGATTTTTTTTATGTGGCATGATACTAGAACCTGTTGTTAATTCATCAGGGAAACTTATAAATCCAAAATTTTGATTCATAAATAAACATGCATCCATACTTAATTTAGCCAATGTATCTGCAATATTGGCTAAAGCATTTGCAGTAATACGTTCTGCTTTACCCCTGCCCATTTGTGCATACACCACATTAAAATTAAGCGTATCAAATCCTAATAGCTCGGTAGTTCTTTTACGATTGATGGGAAAGGAAGAACCATAGCCAGCTGCAGATCCCAATGGATTTTTATTCACCACTTGAAGCGCTGATTGTAAAATTGTCAAATCATCCACCAAACTTTCAGCATAGGCCCCCAGCCAAAGCCCAAAGGAAGAAGGCATCGCTAATTGTAAATGTGTGTAACCAGGCAATAAATCGTTTTTATGTGCTTCGCTTTTTTGTTGTAATACTTTAAAAAAAGCATCTACTTCTTTTGCAATGCTCATTATTTCCGCTCTTAAAAAAAGTTTGATGTCCACTAAAACTTGGTCATTTCTGCTTCGAGCACTATGAATTTTTTTACCTATATCTCCTAGTTTTTGGGTAAGCATCATTTCCACTTGTGAATGAATATCTTCTACACCAGGTGCTAATTCAAATTTTCCATTTTGAATACTATGATATATTTCAATTAATTCTTTTTTTATGGCCTTTAATTCATTAGGAGTCAACAAACCCACTTCAGAGAGCATAGTGGTATGTGCTATGGAACCCATGACATCATGTGCAGCCAAATACATATCCATCGCAGGATCCTTGCCAATTGTAAATTGTTCTACCGAAGCAGCTATATTTCCATTTTTTTGCCAAAGCTTGCTCATGTTGTAAATAATTTTTCTAATAATTGAATGTAAGTTACGATACCCTCTTTGATTTCATTGATATAAACATATTCATCTGCAGTATGACTTCTTGCTGAATCACCAGGACCCATTTTTAATGTAGGGAAAGGAATTAAGGCTTTGTCAGAAGAGGTGGGAGATCCATAATACCCTTTACCCAATGACCTTCCAGCCAGCACTAGGGGATGATCCAAAGCAATGAAAGAGGATTTTAAGCGAGTACTTCTGGGCGTCACTGTTGCCGAAATATGTGCTTGTATG
>JAFMJX010000265.1 GCA_017853235.1 Chitinophagaceae bacterium
TCTGCTGCTTCTAATAATCTTCCTTCAACGGTTCCTCTTGTCCCCAACTCTCCTTTGGTTAAATCGATGATACCTACTTTTTTTCCTTGAGCAACCAAGGATAACAAAGTACCCCCACATCCTAGTTCAACATCATCGGGATGAGCTCCAAAAGTAAGAATATCCAATTTTTGCATAACCAATATTTATAAAATACAAAGTTAGTTTGTAATATGTTTCAATTGACAAAAAACCCTTTCTTAAATCAATAAGAAAGGGTTTAAATCATGTATAAAAAGAGTTCGCACTCTTTATTATTTTTTCTTTGCGTAACGCTTATTGAACTTGTCAATACGTCCTGCAGTATCTACTAACATATTTTTACCAGTGTAAAATGGATGTGACGTGTTAGAAATCTCCAATTTAATTACTGGATACTCTTTTCCGTCTTCAAACAAAATGGTTTCTTTTGTTTGAGCAGTAGATTTGCCTAAAAAAGAAGTACCGTTACTCATGTCCTTGAACACTACAAAACGATACGATTCTGGATGGATACCTTGTTTCATTTATATGATTTTTAAGGGAGCACGGATTTTGCCGTACCATTATTAAATAGGTCGCAAATTTAAGGCAAAACAGGGTTTTTGCCAAATATTATAGGCTTAAAAGGGCTCCTGACACCTTATTTCATGTTGATATATTGGAGGGGCAAACCTAAATTTCCATTTCTGCAAGCAGCTATAACTTCTTGTAAATCATCAATTTTCTTGCCAGTCACACGAACAATATCATCCATGATGGCAGCTTGAACCTTTAACCCACTTTCCTTGATTAACTTGACCACTTTTTTAGCATCTTCTTGTTTTAGGCCATTTTTAACCGAAACTGTCTTTTTAAAAATTTTTCCACTTGGGAAGGAATCCTTTGAAAAATCGAAAGCAGATGGATCAATTCCTTGTTTCATTGATCTGCTGATTAACACATCCACAATTTGTTGAATTTTCATATCCGATTCAGATTCTAACTGAATTATGTATTCTTTTTTATTTAAATCAATCACCACGTGATTTCCTTTAAAATCAAATCGATTGGTAATTTCTTTTTTAACCACGTTCACGGCATTATCTAATGTTTGAATGTCCACTGAACTAGCAATGTCAAAAGATGGCATAATAAATGAATTAAAGTGTTTTAGAATTATTTTTTGGAAACCAAGTTTTGGATTTGATTAAAAATACGATTCCTAAAAGTATTAAGAATGTGGAAATCAATTCCGCTTGGGTAGGTTGAAATGGCAGTGAAGTGTATTTATTATTTACTCTTATTTTTTCGATTAAGAAACGTTCTCCACCTGCAAATAGGAAGTATACAGCAGTTAAAATTCCTGGCTGTGTAATTTTTTTACGGAGCACCCAAATAATCGCAAACAATATAAACATGATTATAATCTCATAAAAAGTAGTGGGGTACACTGCATCAGGTAATTGATTGCAATAATTCCCAATACAACCTGGAATAGGCACTCCTTGATTCACCACATTATGCGGATAATGATATGCCCACATCCAATCAGGCAGCCAAGAAAAAGGTTTGGGATTAAAATTGGCAATACCCCAGTCTCCATCTCCACTAATGTGACAACCAATTCTTCCAGCAGCATAAGCAAAAATCATTGTGGGTGACATGGCATCTGCAAAATGGATGACGCTCATGTTATATTTACGAATGTATATTATGACCGCGATGGTTGCGATGATTAAACCCCCATAAAAAGTGAGTCCACTAAATGAAATAAGTGATCCCCAAGGGTCCCTTACTAAGTCATCTATATTTTCTAAATTATGAAAAATTTTAGCCCCAATAAATCCCCATAAAGCAGCTTGCAAAACTACATCCCCCACTCTGTCATGCGGCCACAGCATGACTTTGCGCGTTTCTGGCTGTTCCAATTTTTGTTTGTTTTTTTCCTGCCATTTTAAAAAACACATGATAGCCCCAACCAGTATTCCAGCTCCCATACTTCCCTCTAAAGAAAGAATAAAAGCTTGTGTATTATTCAACGCATTTTCAACCGTAAATGCACCAATGATTTTATATCCAAATAAAAAACCAAAAAAGAAATTCAGCAACAATTCGGAAATACTTGCAGGGGCACCTACTACAAAAGATTCTTCTGTTGGAACAAATTCCCCTAATGCTTCTTTTCTTTTTAATTCACTATATAAAACATAACCTGAAGCAATAAAAGAAAGTGCTACGAAAAATCCAAAGGAATTAACAAGTCGTAACCCATTTAATTTTACTCCAAATAAATCTTCTACTAAATAATATAAATTGGGATACATGATAGATTATGATTATAGTTTACAATGTTACTTAGAATTCTTCATTTAAATATAAAAAAAGGGCCACACTAGAAAGTGCGGCCGTATTTACTAACCCATCTAAAAACAAAAACCATTTAATATTTTAATTATTAATTACAGTGTTCTTGGAATACTGAAATTAAATGCTGAGCAATCACTTGAGCTGGTCTTCCTTCAATTTGGTGTCTTTCAACCATATTTACTAACTGACCATTTTTAAATAGTGCGATAGCTGGAGAAGAAGGTGGATAAGGTAAGTGCATTTGTCTTACTTTATTTACTGCTTCTAAATCAAAACCAGCAAAACTAGTGGTGATTCGTGTAGGTTTTTGAGTCGCATTTGCAACAGCCATTAAAACACCTGGTCTGCATGCTCCTGCAGCACATCCACAAACAGAATTGATTACTACTAGTGTAGTTCCTTCATTATTAATAGCATTCTCCACTTCAGTAGCTGTGGTTAAATCTTCAA
>JAFMJX010000266.1 GCA_017853235.1 Chitinophagaceae bacterium
AACCATTGTAAGACCAACCATTGAGGGAATTGCAAAAGAAGGATTGGTATACAAAGGATTTGTTTTTTTTGGTTTGATGAACCAAGATGGAACGCCTTATGTCATCGAATACAATTGCCGTTTAGGCGACCCAGAAACAGAAGTGATTTTACCTCGTTTACAAACCGATTTAGTGAGTTTACTTGCCGCTGCTGACAATGGCACTTTAGAAGATGTAAATATTGAATATCAAACTGCATCATTTGCCACCGTCATGACGGTGAGTGGTGGTTATCCAGGTGACTATCAAAAAGGATACACCATCACTGGAATAGAGGAAGCTCAATCTTTACCAAACACCCTTGTATTTCAAGCTGGCACTGGGTTTAAGGAGAATCAAATTATAACTCAAGGTGGTCGTGTGATAACAGTGACAGCATCAGGAGATGACTTACAATCCGCTGTAAGTAAGGCTCAAAAAGGCTGCGAAATCATTCAATTTACAAACAAGTATTTTCGAAAAGATATCGGATACGAATTTGCTTAAATTTTAATTCTAAAAAAACTTTTTGAATCCTTTGTAAAAAGCTTTGTAGTTCGATAATTTTAGTTGAATTTTGCTACATTCAACAGACATTATTCAAACACTGATTTACAATGGGCTTATTTAACTTTTTTACACAGGAAATTGCGATGGACTTAGGGACCGCAAACACCCTTATTATTCACAATGATGAAGTCGTAGTGAATGAACCTTCCATTATTGCATTAAATAGGAACAACATGAAGGAAGTGTTGGGCGTGGGTAAAAAAGCATTATTGATGCATGAAAAAACACACGAAAGTATTAAAACGGTGCGCCCATTAAAAGATGGAGTTATCGCCGACTTTAACGCTGCTGAATTAATGATTCGTGAGTTGATGAAAATGATTTATCCAAAAAAACCATTATTTCCGCCTAGTTGGAGAATGGTAATTTGTATTCCTTCATCCATCACAGAAGTTGAAAAAAGAGCAGTACGTGATAGTGCCGAACAAGCAGGTGCTAAAGAAGTATATATGATTCATGAACCAATGGCTGCTGCTTTAGGTATTGGTATTGATGTGGAAGAACCTGTTGGAAATATGATCATTGATATTGGCGGTGGTACAACAGGTATTACTGTGATTGCATTAGCTGGAATCGTTTGCGATCAAAGTATTCGTATTGCGGGAGATGAATTTACAGCAGACATTATGGAATCTCTAAGACGTTATCATAGTTTATTAATTGGTGAGCGTACTGCAGAACAAATTAAAATTCATGTTGGTGCTGCTATTAAGGATTTAGATAACCCGCCAGATGATATGCCAGTAAACGGTCGCGACTTAGTAACGGGTATTCCTAAACAAATTATGGTAACTTATCAAGAAGTAGCAGAAGCTTTAGATAAAAGTATTTTCAAAATTGAAGAAGCCATTCTAAAAGCATTAGAGACGACACCTCCTGAGTTAGCTGCAGATATTTATCGCCGTGGTTTATACTTAACCGGTGGTGGATCTTTACTTCGTGGATTAGACAAACGTTTAAGTGCGAAAATTAAATTACCTGTACACATTGCAGAAGATCCACTTAAGAGTGTGGTAAGAGGAACGGGGATTGCGTTGAAAAATTATCAACGTTTTCCTTTCATCATGAGATAAACATTTATTTCTTAAACCGCTAAAAGTCGATCTCCATTGAAGAATATCATTGGGTTCATACGGCAGAACTTCACCTTTTTTACTTTTTTGATACTACAAATTGTATCATTAGTGATGTTGTCTTCCTTTAGCAAATCACACCAAACTTTTTTAGGGGGTTGGGCCAATCAAATGATTGGAGAAATAAATACGCGTTATAATAACTGGTCTTACTTTTTTCGATTAAAAGAAACCAATGCTAAATTGGTAGCTGAAAATATTGATTTACGAAATCAATTAAAACAAAATTTTGTTCCTTACGATACCAGCAAAAAATTAGCGACCATTATTTTAAGAAAAGACAGTCTTGAAAAAGTAAGAAAATTTTTCTACTTACCGGCTAAAGTGGTGGGTAATACTTTTACCCTTCAAAAAAATTACATCACTATCGAAAGAGGATCTGTGCAGGGAGTGAAAAAAGATATGGCTGCAATAAGTCCCGATGGAAGTATTGTTGGTATTGTTGTAGAAGTAGGCGAGAACTATAGTAAAATAATGAGTTTATTGCATCGCAACAGTAAAGTAAGTGCAATGCTTAAAAGAGATAAAGTGGCAGGTACCGTTGAATGGGACGGAAGCGATCCGGAAATTTTAACGCTAAAAAATATTTCCAAAAGTGCAGCACCTAAATTAGGTGATACCGTTTATACCAGTCCTTATTCAGCTAGCTTCCCTCCGCAACTAATGGTGGGTAAAGTCACACAAATCATTGCCGACCCTGCTAGCAACTTCCTCACTTTAAATTTAAAATCCAGTACTAACTTTTATAACCTAGAATACATTTATTTAGTAGAAAATAAAAGAATGGCTGAACAATTAGGCATTGAAAAAAACAAAGAGCCCAATGAATAACTTTATAAAAAATAGTATTCGTTTTGCCCTGTTTTTAATCATTCAGGTGGTCATATTAAATGAAGTACCCCCTATTCATCAGTTTATTACTCCCTATTTATATTTTTTATGCATCCTTTGGTTGCCCTTTGGCATTTCAAGACTTTCTATTACTCTAATAGGTTTTTTATTGGGATTCACTTTAGACCTTTTCTCTAATACACCAGGCCTCCATGCAGCTGCATGTGGACTCATGGCTTATATCCGCCCTAGT
>JAFMJX010000038.1 GCA_017853235.1 Chitinophagaceae bacterium
TAAAACTGCTCAAGATAGTGGTTGGTTAAAAAATGCTGCGGTAAGTAAATTAAAGGATGCTGTTAGAAATGCAAATGATTTTTTAGTACTAGAAGCAAAAGCGCCTGAAAATAAAGAAGCAAAGGAGGAATATAAAGTAGCTTCCGAAAAAACAGAGGGCTATAAAGCTCCTCTAAAATTATATTTAGAAGGGGCTATTAACTTGGATTCCACTTTAGCATTAATCAATGCAATTTACCCCATACAAGAAAAAAATATAGAAAAAGTAAAAGGGAAAATCACGAAATTTAACATTGAAAAAACTTTTTCGGGTGAGATTGACAAAGCCGATAACTCCATCATTGTTTATGGAATTATTGGTGCATCTATTTTATTTATGTTAGTGTATTTATATGTAGAAAAAATAAAAACACCTACTGCACGTAGTGTAGCAAACATGTTTAAAAAATTACAATTATTTAGTTCTGCTGCTTTTAGTATAGGTCATGGTGGTAATGATGCGCAAAAAGTTATGGGTATTATTGGTGCTGCATTAATTGCCAGTGGTAGTATTCAGGAATTTGGTCAACTACCAAGCTGGGTGCCAGTTTCTTGTTACTTGGCAATTGGTTTGGGAACGATGAGTGGTGGTTGGAAAATTGTAAAAACCATGGGGTCTAGAATTACTAAAGTAACCCCATTAGAAGGAGTAGCTGCCGAAACGGCTGGTGCATTTACCTTATTCTTCACTGGACAAATGGGTATACCAGTATCTACCACACATACTATTACAGGATCTATTATTGGTGTGGGTGCCACTAAACGTTTAAGTGCAGTTAGATGGGGCGTTACTACTAACTTACTATGGGCATGGGTATTAACCATCCCTGTAAGTGGTGTATTAGCTGCAATTACTTTTTATATTGTACACTATTTTACAAAATAAATAAGAAGACATTCATAACTCAAAATCCTTCCCGTTGCACGGGAAGGATTTTTTTTGCATACGCAAAATTAAAAATCGTTTGTTAGTTTATAACGTTTGAAATTAAATGATACATTTCATTGAAGCTTTATTGGGTTACTTTTTAACAATACAGGTATTAAGAGTATTAGTTAAATAAGTACCATTATGATAGAAAAAAAATATTTTAAAACAAAGGATTACTGCAAAGTGAAATTTAGTGTTGCTGCTGAAGCAAAAAAAGTTGAAATTTTAGGTTTAAATAGTGATTGGAAAAATTCCATTATTATGAGCAAGAAAAAAGATGGCACTTTCTCTGCCGACGTAAACCTTCCTAAGGATTCTAAACACGAGTTTAAATATTTAATCGATAAGAAAATTTGGTTAAATGCCCCAGGTGCTGATGCAGAAGCTGCTAATGTATTTGGAACCACCAATTCTGTTATTTCTTTATAAAGAAATGTTATTCATTTTATTGGTTTAATAAGCTACTTAATTTTTAAGCGCCAAGCCCTTGTTTGTTAACTTAGGAGCGTTGGCGCTTATTTTTTGCTTTTTATAGTCAGTTACTCTTGGTTATCTACTAAATTTGCGTTCATGCGAAACCGAGCTAGTATATTGGGGGTACTGTTGTCCATTTTAGTCAACACTTTATTTGGGCAAGACACAAGTTATAAACCACTAGCTACGGTAGTTGTATCAGCCAATAAATTAGCCGAAAAACGTATACAATCCCCAGTAGCCATTTCTATTGTGTCGTCTAAAGTCATTCAAGAAACGCAAGCACCACGACTCGACTATTTATTAAACAAAGTAAGTGGCGTTTTTATGCCCACTATTGGAAATGAACAACACATGATGTCTATACGTCAGCCCATTTCCCTAAAAGGTTTGTATTTATATTTAGAAGATGGTATGCCTATCAGAGCCAGTGGTTTGTTTAGTAGTAATGCTTTGATTGAAATTAATACCGATGCCATACATTCCATGGAAGTATTAAAAGGACCTGCTTCGGCATTATATGGTGCAGAAGCCATTGGAGGGGTAGTGAATATTTTATCTGCTCCTACACCTCTTTATAAACAACTTACCATAACAAGTCAACTCAATCATGTTGGATTTAAAAAAATAAGTATCCATAGCGCTATTCCTACATCAAAGGGTGGTTGGGATATGACAGGATCTTGGGTAGAACAAAAAAATGGCGTAACCGAATACAGTGACTATCAAAAAAAAGTAGCAAGTGTTAAACATTATTTCACCATTAATAAAAAACTAAGTGGCTATCAAACCTTTCAGTATATTGATTATTACACACAAATGACAGGCTCCTTAGATAGTATTAAATTTTTTCAAAAAAATTTTAGCAGTCAACAAACCTTCACTTACCGACAAATTAACGCATTAAGATTTAGGCAAAACCTACAATATGAATGGAATCAAAATGCTATTACCACATTCAATGCCATGTATCGTGATAATATCATGGATCAAAATCCTACTTATTCAATTGCCTCTACTAGCAATCCAACAAAATTTAAGGGACAAGTGAACAGCAATCATTTTAATTCCTATGTAATGGATATTCAACACAGATGGAATTTAAATTGGATCAAAAGTAAATTCATCATAGGGGGGTATTGGGATGCAACGCAACAAAATTTGATAGCACACTATATTGATATATACAAAGACACTTTATTGGGAAAATATACCCATTTTACCTATCCCATCAAAGATTCACTTATTACTAATTACCATACACAAATAAGTAACAAAGCATTATTTGCGAATTGGATAAGTGATATTAGTACTACTTTACATTTTAATGTGGCGATGCGCTACGATGATTTTGAATACCATTTTATAAATGATCTTAGTTCTGGAACACCCAGCACCAATAATCATTTCACACATTTTACACCAAAAATTGGTTTTACATACAATAAAAATAATATTGGGAGTTACATGAATTATAGTGAAGGATTTGTTCCTCCACAAATCACCGAAATATACAATGCTGTTAGAGTACCTTATTTATTGCCGCAACAATTTACCAATACCGAAATAGGTGGTTGGTGGAAATTGAAAAATCTGTATTCTGAAATTTCGATCTATCAATTAAAAGGAAGCAATGAGATAATTTCGGTAAGACAGCCAGATGGTGTAAACTTAAATCAAAACGCAGGTGGCACTAAACATACTGGAATTGAATATCAATTTAAATATCAATGGAAATCTAATATTGAAATAACTGTGAATGGCACCCAAGCTAAACACCAATATGTTTCCACAATCATAAAAGGAGTAGATGTGAGTGGAAATGAAATGAACGCTGCACCTCATTTTTTTAACAATGTAGGTATACAATGGAAGCCACTTAAAAACATTTATACTTCATTGGAATGGATGCATCAATCTAAATATTTTATGGACGAAACCAACACAACTATCTACCCAGGTTTTGATGTATTCCACCTACGCATGAGTTATCAATTCAAAAAATCAGAAATTTGGTTGCATATTTTGAACCTTACCAATGCTTACTATTCCACCATGGCCACTAAAAATTTTAGTGTGAAGGGATCGAGTGCTTACTCTTATTATATAGGAGATGCAAGATCAATTAGTATTGGCTGGAAATGGGATATCATAAAATAAGCAGCCCGAGGGCTGCTTATTTCTTAAAAAATTTTCTAATTGACTCATCCTTCTAAATAAGAAAAATGAACTGCAATCATTTTGAAAGTTTAATTAATATTTCCTACGGATCTTATTTGAATACCACCACCTCTTTGAAAACCTTTCATTAACTCTTGCATATTTTCCATAAATTTAGCACGATTCATTTTTTCACCTTTAGTAGGTTGCTTTAATTCCTTTGCACTGTATTTAGCAGTATATTCTTGAGCAGTTATCACATTGTTGCCATTGTCACTATCCACCTCTAAAATAGCACCTGGTAAGCCTGCATAAGTATCGGGACCCACAGAAACTGGAATTGATTCGGTGTACCATACTACAATTTCAATTTCCTTTGGTTTAGCTGCAGCAGTGTCATTATCACCACCTCTATTAATATTTACACCACCTACATTAAAACTTCCACCACCTCTATTCCCACCGCCACGATTACCATCACCGCCTCTGTTTCCACCACCAAAACGCATAGTTAATTGTTGCGGAACGATAGATGTGGTTGCTTTTTTACATACATACTTTGCAATCGTTTTAGTCTCTTCAGACAATTTCCATTTTAAAGGTTTTAAAGTATCTACGATTAAATAATCCTTTTCAAATAAAGAACGAGCCTCTAATTGAATCTGTGTATTTAAGTCGGTAAAAATAGTAGTCTCTGGCATTCTAAACATCATACGCATACCGCCACGATCTCCACCACCTCCGTTATTGGCAAAAGGATCTGGAGCTTCATCATCAGGTATCGTTTTAAAAACGCTTGATTGTTCATTAAAAATAAGTTCAAATTTTTCAGTTCTAAATTCCGGAATTCTTGCTCTCATTTCGGGATCAGTAATCATTCGACGCATGTTTGTTTTACGTTCGAAAATTATTTTTCCTTCTTTTACTTGTGCAAAAGATGCAACAAAAGCAAAAAACATCATTGAAACTAAAAGGCAAATTTTACGCATAATTATATTTTTAAACTGGGCAAAGTTAATTAATTCATTCGAATCATTACATTTCGGTTATTTCCACCTAATCCTGATTTTTGTAAGCTATAAATAAAGCTTAATAAGAAATACTGATTGATCACATTATAGTTTTGATCCACAATTTGGTTTTGTGATACATTTCGGGTCACTCCTGCATTCTTATTTAAAATATCAAAGGCACTTGCTTTTAATTCAGCACGCTTATTTTTCATAAAGAATTTAGAAAAAGAAGCATTCCAAATAGGAATAGCCGTATTAAAACCTTCTGCACGTCCTGAATTGATGGTGTAATTAAAAGACTGGTTCAACACAAAGTTAAACGGCAAATAATTGGTCACGTCAGCACCATATACTCTTGTTAAATAATTTGTATTTAATGTAGGTGTGATTTTATTGTTGGTATTACTAAATGAATATCTGGCAGATAAGTCAATATCTACAACGTCTTCTAATTGGAAATTATAAGTAATAGAGGGACCATAAGATTTGGTCACAATGGTGTTTAATAATGAGTTAGTATATGAAATATTATTACTAAATCCACTGCTCAGACCAAAGTTTAAACGAGAATATAATTTTTTGATGCCAAAGCCATAGTTTACAGTACCATTCACTCTATAAGAACCATTTACGTTCACTGGTCTGGAAAGGGTTACTCTACTTGGTAAAATACTATCATAGTTCACAATAGAATTATTAGTAGAAGAAGCATTTAACAAAGCAAAGAAGTTGCGTTGAGAAATAATTTTTGAAGAAAAGAATCGGATATTCAAATTGTGTACATAACTACGTTTCAAATCGGGATTACCAATTGTTTGACGGTTAATATTAGATTGATCTAACACTGGTTGCAATTGTGTAATGGATGGTTGATTGGTAGAAGTACGATAATTAATGTTCAAATTTTTAGTTTGAGAAAAATTATATTGGAACATTGCTGAAGGTAAGATGTCTTTAAAGTCCTGATTCAACTTAGTTTTAGCGCTTACATTCTCTCCATTCAACTTTGCATTTTGCAATGAAAATCCTGTAGAGAAATTAAACTTACGTTGATTGGTGCGATAGTTCAAACCACCTCCTGAATAAGTGTACTCGCTATTAAACTCGTTGGTTAATCTGGTATTTAATGTTTCGGTGTTTCCCAATGAGTCATATACCTTTTTACTACTATTGCCAATACTCTTGCTTAAATAAGCATTCATTTCCAACAAAGACTTTTTACCCAAAGGTTCGGTATATACTATGTTTGCTGAATAGGTGGTAGTGTTTCCCTTTCTTGTATTACGTTGATCTAAAAGCGAATCCTTTGTTATTTTGCCTAATGAATAAAACAATTGTTCTGTTAACTGCGTTCCGTTAGAACTAGATTCATTAAAACTGTTCGTAATGGTGGATGACATGGTGCGACCTTTCTTAGCAAACTTTTTTCTTAATAATAATGTATTAGAAAAATTAGTAGCATCTGTAGCGCTTGTAGAATGAGTGGTACTAGAATTTGTCATTGTCCCGTCTGGCAATAAAGTTTGAGAACTTGAATTGCTCTCAGAACTACTATTGGATTTACCTAAACTAGGAGTCAACTTAAAAGAAAAAGATTCAGATACTTTATGATCTAAACTCATTCCAATATTTTGTTGCTTATTTTTAGACGTGCTGTTAGAATTGTCTTTTCTGTTAAATAAATTACCTGGTGTTAAGTTTTGCGTAAATGAGTTGCTAATGTTGGTTCGCTCAATATCACTTATTGAAGTGTTCGCATTAAAATCGGTTTTCTTTTGATTAAACACGTTGGAATAATTTCCACCTCCCGATAAAGTAGTTGCTACCCCTGCTGTACTAGCATCACTGCCTCCACCGCCGCCACCGCCAAAGGATATAGTTACACCTCCGCCACCTCCTGGTCGGCCACCACCGCCGCCGCCATTAAAGCTTGAAAAATCTCTTTGAGAGAAATTTTGACGATTGGTATTATTTGCGCCACCAATGATTGAAAATTGTTCATCATTATTTAATCGATTCAAGTTTCCTTGAAAATCATATCTACTTGGCGTTCCCACGCCACCTGTCAATTTACCAAAATTGGATTGGTTTCGGTCCTTCTTCACTTTTAAATTGATCGCTGTTTCTTCTGTGCCATCATCTATCCCTGTAAACATGGCTTGATCAGATTTACGATCATATACTTGAATTTTATCAATGGCATCAGCAGGTAAATTTCGAGTGGCCATTTTAGGATCCCCTGTAAAAAATTCTTTTCCGTTTACAAATACCTTTGTCACTGATTTACCATTCACTGTTATTGCACCAGATTTATCTACTTCAATCCCTGGCATCTTTTTTAATAAATCTTCAACCACTGCATTGGGTGCCGTTTTAAAGTTCTCCGCATTAAATTCGATAGAGTCTCCATTAATGACCACTGGTGCGCGACGAGCAGTGACCGTCACGGTCGACATTGTGGCTGCATCCTGTAAGTAAATGGTGTTTAAATTTATGTTTGCGTTTTTACCTGTTTTAAAGGCTACCCAAATTGGAGCATATCCCACATAGGAAATAGATAATAAGTATGCGCCTGCAGGAATATTTTTAATTGTAAAATGTCCTTGTTCGTTGGATCTTGCGAAACTCACTAAAGCAGAATCTTTTGCATGCACAATTGACACGGTTGCTGAAGACAAATTGCGCTTCATAAGACTGTCCATGATGGTACCTTCTACGGTAAAGTTTTGGGCCTTAGCCAAGAAACTTAATAAAGTAAAAGCGCTCACTAAGAGCGTCTTTAAATAGCTATTTTTATTCATTTGGTAAAATTACGACTCAATTCGTAAAGATTTAATTTTCAATAATTTTTAACTCCTTTTTTATATAAATGGTCCCCTTTTTTTGGATGAGCGGTAATATGCTTGGTTTGATCTCAAATTTGGTTTCATTGAATTCAGTAACTTCCATAAAAATATATCCTATGAGAATACTCTCTTTGACTCTTTTTTTAGCTTTAAGTTTAAGCGTTCAGTCGCAAGTAAAAGACAACGCGCCTAAATCAACCCCTTCCTTTACTCAATACAAGGGCCTCCCCTTAAAAGCAACACGTGCAGTTCCACTTAAAACAACTGAAGGCACATGGACATCTGTAAGTTTAAGTCCGGATGGCAAAACCATTGCTTTTGATTTAATGGGAGACATTTATACCTTACCTATTGATGGAGGAAAAGCAACTGCAGTGACTAAAGGTTTGGCATATGATAACCATCCAAGTTTTAGTCCTGATGGAAAAAGATTATTATTTATTTCAGACAGAGGTGGTGCCGAAAATTTATGGTACATCGATATGGTGAAAAAAGATACAGTCGCATTAACCGAGGAGGTGAATCAAAATTTTCCGGGAGCGGTATATACACCCGATGGAAATTATATTGTTTATTCCAAAGGACGCAGAAATAATAAATTGTATTTAATGCATAAAAACGGGGGTGCAGGTACAAGTTTAATTGCGGCTCCAGCGAATTTAAAAACAATTGACCCAGCGGTAAGTCCCGATGGAAGATATATTTATTACAGTCAACGTAATGGCGCTTGGAATTACAATGCAATGTTACCACAATATAGTATTGGAGTGTATGATCGCGAAAAAGCAACCACACGCACTATTGCTTCAAGATACGGTTCGGCATTTACACCTGTATTATCTAAAGATGGGAAATGGATGGTATATGGTTCTCGTTTTGAAGATAAAACTGGTTTAGTAAAACGTAATTTAATTACAGGGGAAGAAAATTGGTTGGCTTATCCCGTGCAAAGAGATGATCAAGAATCTATTGCTGTGCTAGGAGTGTTGCCCACTATGGCTTTCACGCCCGATAGTAAATCTTTAATCGCTTCTTATGGAGGAAAAATACACCGTATTAATATTGAAACTGCTGAACAAAAAGAAATTGAATATACAGTAGATGCACAAATTGAAATGGGGCCTGAAGTATTATTTAAATATCCAGTGAAAGATACTTCAGCAGTTTTAGCTACACAAATTAGAGATGCAGTTCCATCACCCAATGGCAAACAACTTGCTTTCACAGTGTTGAACAGATTATATGTGATGGACTATCCTAATGGCACGCCAAAAAGATTAACTAAGAATAATTTTACCGAAGCACAACCAGCATGGCATCCTAACGGAAATGAAATATTTTTTAGTACTTGGAGTGATCAAGGAGGAAGTATTCAACAAGTAAATTTGACTTCGGGACAAGAAACTACCATCACAAAAGAAAATGCATTGTATCAAGGAGTGGCCGTTGATCCTTCTGGAAAAAAATTAGTCTTTAACAGAACCTCTGCACAAAAATTTAAGGATTCAAAGGATCCTAATTACGATGACAACGAAGATGAATTATGTTGGCTAGACATTAACACTAAAGAAATTCATGTGATTGATAAAGCAAATGGAAGATACAATGCCCACTTTAGTATGAATGACAATCGCATATATTTAAATAATGGTGGTCGTTTACTATCAATTGCATGGGATGGTACGGATGAAAAAGAAATTGCAAAAATCACAGGCATCACAACTTTTGGTAGTATTCCAGAACATCGTGGCAAACCCGCTGCTGACGCATGTATTGTTCCTCAAGTGTTAGAGGAAGACGATGATGCAGCCAAAGAAAATAATCCCCCTTCCAATGCAAATAATATTTTCATTTCACCATTAGGCAAAGCCGCTATTGCACAAGTGAATAACAATATTTATTATGTGACAATTCCACAAACTGGAAAGTCGGTAGAAATTTCGGTGGCAGATGCCAAATCAGCAGCATTTCCAAGTAAACTTTTAACCGAAATGGGTGGAGAATTTCCTAGTTGGGAAGCCAATGGAAAAGTGATTCACTATAGTTTAGGTGCTGCTCATTTTACTTATGATATAGATGCTTCTTACGCATTTGATGATAGTCTTGCTACTGCAAAAAAATTAGAAGAGTCTGCTAAAAAAGATACTAGTGTGAAGAAGGTTGATAAAAAAGAAATGCCCAAATTTAAAGCCACTGAAAATTGGGTGAAAGTATATTATCCAAAAGATATTCCTAATTCAAAAATGTTATTTACGAATGCACGTTTAATTACTATGAAAGGAGATGAAGTGATTGCGAATGGTGATATTTATGTAGTGAATAATCGTATTCAAGCTATCGGAAAATCGGGTAGCTTAAAAGTGGCAGCTGGTACTCAAAAAATTAATGTTGCAGGGAAAACCATCATTCCAGGTTTTGTTGATGTGCATTCTCATATGTGGCCAAGCTGGGGAATACATAAAAATCAAGCTTGGATTTATGCAGCTAATTTAGCTTATGGTGTAACCACCACACGTGACCCACAAACTGCTACCACAGACGTTTTAACATATAGTGATATGGTAGAAGCTGGTATGATGGTTGGACCAAGAGTTTATTCTACTGGACCTGGTGTTGGATATTGGGCATACAACTTAAAGGATTCTGCTCAAGCAGAATCGGTTTTAGCGCAATACTCTAAATACTATAACACTAAATATATTAAAATGTATTTAGTAGGAAATCGTAAACACAGACAATGGGTCATTCAAGCTGCTAAAAATCAACAGTTGATGCCAACGACCGAAGGTGGATTAGATTTCAAATTAAATATGACCAACTTGTTAGATGGTTATCCTGGACATGAACATGCTATTCCTATTTATCCTTTATACAATGATGTAATACAATCTATTGCTGCTTCTAAAATGATTGTGACACCCACATTATTAGTTTCTTATGGTGGACCATGGGCCGAAAATTATTATTATGAAAATGAAAATCCATATAAGGATCCTAAGATGCAATTTTTCACTCCATATGAAGAATTAGCAAGTAAATCACGTCGTCGTGCAACTTGGTTTTTACCCGAAGAACATGTGTTTCAAAAACATGCAGCCAGCATGAATAAATTGGTAGAAGCCGGTGGCTTAGCAGGTATTGGAAGTCATGGACAATTACAAGGCCTTGGTTTTCATTGGGAATTATGGTCTATGCAAAGTGGTGGAATGCGCAATATAGATGCTTTAAAAACAGCAACCATATTAGGCGCTATTGGCTTAGGGTTGGATAAGGATTTAGGAAGTTTGGAAGCCGGAAAATTAGCTGACTTTATCATCTTAGATAAAAATCCGTTAGAAAATATTCGTCATACTAATACCATTCGTACTGTGATGAAAAATGGTCGTTTATACAGCGGGGATTCCTTGAATGAAATAGCCCCTAATCAACGTCCTTTGGATAAATCTGAATGGCTAGATAAAAAACCAACCACCAATACCAAAGTGAAGGATTAATAAAAAAACAAAATCATTTCAATTCTAAAAACGATTGCTATGCTTCATTCTAGGAGAAAATTTTTACAAAACAGCGCACTACTTGTAGCAGGTGTGAGCGTAAAACCTTCTTTGCTTTTTGCTCAAAAAGAAAATGCTATGGAGAAGCTAGTGGGTATTCAATTGTATTCTGTTAGAGAAGACATGTTTAAAAATCCATTGGCTACCTTAACCGCCTTATCTAAAATGGGCTACCAACATGTGGAACATGCGAATTATGTAAAACGTAAATTTTATGGCTGGACAGCGAGCGAATTTAAAAAAGTATTAAACGACTTGGGATTGCATATGCCAAGTGGTCATACCGAATTAAAAAGTGCTCATTGGAATAATGCTACCAAACAATTTACAGATGAGTGGAAGTATACTGTTGAAGATGCAGCTACCCTTGGACAACAATATGTAATTAGCCCAGGCATGGATGAAAATGTACGCAAGTCATATGATGGATTAATGCGATTTGCAGAGTCATTTAATAACGCGGGAGAGCTTTGTAAAAAATGGGGGATGAAATTTGGATACCACAATCACAATTTTGAATTTTCCGAAAAAGTAAATGATCAATTATTGTTTGATATCATTGTAAAAAACACCAACGCTAGTACCGTCGTCATGCAATTAGATACAGGCAATATGTATGGCGTAGGGGGTCGTGCAAAAGAATGGATCGAAAAATATCCTGGTCGCTTTGCTAGTTTTCATGTGAAAGATGAAATAAAAGCAGAAAAAGGAGAAATGGGTGATGGATATGATAGTACTTTATTAGGTAAGGGAGTAATTGATACCAAAGGGCTTTGCTTCTTAGGTAAAAAAATAGGTGGTACACATCATTTTATCATAGAACAAGAATCCTATCAAGGTCTTACTCCGCTAGAGTGTGCTAAAATAAATTTAGCCACTGTAAACGGGTGGGGTTTATAGTAAATTCAGCGACGTAAAAAGTCTATTGAGAAGTTTACAATTCAACATTGAATATGAAAAAGCAAACCAGCATTTTAAGATATCTTTTGGTAGGTATCCTGTTCATAACAATACAAAGGGGTTTCACACAATCCAATAGTGCTGTTGAAAAAGCAAGATGGCAAAAGCATGCGCAACAAACTACCATCATTAGAGATGAATGGGGCATTCCACATATTTACGGGAAAACCAATGCAGATGCAGTTTTTGGATTAATGTATGCTCAATGCGAAGAAAATTTTGAACAAATTGAACTCAACTATTTAGAAATGTTAGGTCGCACTGCTGAACTAAAAGGAGCCAGTGCTGTATATGATGATTTAATGATGCGATTAATTCAAGACAGTGTGGATGCTATTCGCGATTTTAATAATAGTCCCGCTTGGTTAAAAGAATTACTTATCGCTCATGCGGATGGCTTAAACTATTATTTATTGAAGCATCCGGAAGTGCATCCCAAAATTATTCAAAAATACAAACCATGGTATCACTTAATGTGGACCGA
>JAFMJX010000267.1 GCA_017853235.1 Chitinophagaceae bacterium
TAGGCTTTACTGTTGCACTTGCATTACCTACTAAAGGTAAAATAGCGGCTCCTGTAGCACCTAATAATGTTTGTTGAATAAAATTTCTACGATTTGACATATGGTTTTGTTTTATGTTTTATATAATTAATATTTTTGGGAAATCGAGTATTGCCAATTTGCATTCTGTCCAATATGATCATTCATTAATTCAATTCTAGCAATTGGATGATTATTCCATTTTGATTTTAAGCTACTGTATTCAGCCCCTTCAGTGGAAGGATAAGTAATGTTGAGTTTAATATTCTTAGGGTTGTATTTAATTTGAAAAGATTGTTGGGTAGGCGTGGTTAAAACAATGACTCCTTTTTGAGTAGTATCTATGGAGCAAGTAGTCATGAATATTTGTTGAACTTGATTGTTTTTTGAAACAAATGTTGCTTGGTCATTTATTTCAATTTGATTTTTTGAACGGTTCATCCCAACACGTCTGTTCCATGATAGAATACCTGCAGCACTATCATAAGCTGAAGAAATATCCATACTTAAAATAGATTCATTATTTGTATGTTGGTATTGAACTTTATTAGCTTCATAATTACGTCCAGCTAATTGCCCTTTCCCATTTACGATGGGCAAATTATGGTGTTCAGATTGTGTAAACCACAGTTCATATCGGTGGGAAGAAAAAGTTCTTGCTGTATAATTTCCTCTACCAGCATCAATGATGACCGGTTCATTATTGGCATATACTATAAAATCACCCACATCATTGTGATTATGACTTTCTGCATTGTGTCCTGCATGAGTCGCTACATATAAACCCGATTCGGTTCGAGCAGTCATGACTTGCACATCACTCACCCAAATATCCTTAGGTTGTTCATACACATTGTTAAATGCTGGTAATTGCTGAATGGTTAAAAGATTTTGAACAAATCTGGGTTTATAAAAATTTTCACGATTTAACTTAAAAGAATACTGCTCATAATTATAAGTATGGTAGGCCCAATTACCCATTTGAATCATGTTGTTGTCTTGAATGGCTTTACCAAAACGATAAATCATTAATCCATCCGCCACTACTTGAGGATCCGCATCTGAAAAATCAACAAAATATTTACCTCCAATATGTGTTTTATAAATGTATGCCCCCATTTTTTGAATCAAAGGTTCACTGTAAATATTCACTGTACCTTTAGTAGCTCCATCTAACATTTCTAAACAATCATAGGTACTGCCACCAGCAGCAAACCAATAACTTGGTCCCTCATCACACCCACCTTCCTCTCCTAAGCTGTTTAAATAGGAATCCAAACCTACCATTGAACGATGAACCATAAGGGCTCTCTTTGATTTATCTTTTTCTAATAATAAAGTAGACATGATCCAGTTGCTCATGATCCATGGATTCCAATTATTAACAGGTTTGGTTTTACTCATCCATCCATAACTTCCGGACTGAGTCAACATAGGCTCAAACACACGACGATTGGTTTCACTATAAATTCTCTTTCTAAATAAAGGATTTATTTTATCTAACTTTTCGCCAACAAAATAATCGGTCAAACCCATTAAAGCAGCAGTTTCTGCAGAAAACAATTCTACTACAGGATGATCTACATCTGGCAATCCTGTATTGGAAATATGCGCGGGAACACCCCAAAAACTTTCTTCACAAATAGACCACAACCCATTGATAATAGGTTCCATAAAACGACCTTTATTTTCAACAGATTCGGCTAATATAAATTTTAATAAAACAGCTCTTTTAGCAAATGAAATATTAGCATGTTCGGTTCGGTCACCAGTTCTTACATAGGTTAACGCGACAGCCGCAGTCACTGGTTCAAATTTAAACTTAATTTCAGATTCCGCTTCTTTGATAATATGCTTTAAAACACTATCAGGGACTTGCGCTTTCCATTGGTCAGGTGATGTAGGATAAGGTTTATATTCAGAATGTGCTATGATACTAGATTGTATAGCAGATAAAGAATATTTATTTTGTAAAATATTACGAATAGTCACCTGAGACATGGCTGCAAAGTGTATGAATATTAAACCCAATAAATATATTTTTTTCATAGCATCAAATTGAACTTATTATATTTTGATTGCCCACTCGTTGTAAAGTTTTCTCCCTAATAAAGCATTGGCTTCTGCATCATGCAGAAATTGTTCTTTATGAGCATCCCATTGTAATGGTCTCTTTAATTGATATCCTATATTTCCAATGTTACACATGCTTGCAGTTCGATGTCCAATTTCAACATCACAAATAGGCTTAGAACGATCTCTCATTGCTTGTAAAAAATCCTTATAGTGATTTTCACTTTTGTAAACATGTTTTTCGTTAGGCCCAATAATTTTATCTTTTAATGATGCCGGTGTCGTTTCCACTTTCCCTCTTTGTACTTTAATTTCTCCTTCGGTACCTTGGAATAAAATAGCATTACTCCACTCCCATGGTTCATGTGTTACTACCGTACCATTGGGATATTCATAGGTTAAAAAAGCGTGATCCTTATCGGGTCCAAACACTTTGGAAGGTCCTGAATGATCCATATCTAAAGACCATTGAACAATATCAAACATATGGGCTCCCCAGTCAGTTACTTTTCCTCCTCCAAATTCAGAGTACATTCTCCAGTTAGGAAAAATATCTTTAGTGATAGGTGGTGCTAATTCGGAATTAAAATGTGTGAAACTATTGGGGCCTAACCATTTTAACCAATCTAATCCTTCTGGAACAGTTTCCTCTGGTAAATTAAATGGAGTTGGTGGCGGACCTACATTTAC
>JAFMJX010000268.1 GCA_017853235.1 Chitinophagaceae bacterium
TTTTTCACCGACATTCATTATTTTTCTCCTTAAAATAAAATAATACTAATTTAGTTTATACCACGTGGTATACCACTGATATGCTGAATCTACTATTTTTTCAATAGTAGAATATTCTGGTTTCCAGTTGAGAAGATCGTGTGCAAGAGTAGCATCTGCTACTAAAGAATCTGGATCACCAGCACGTCTGTCTCCTATCAATACTTCTAGTCCATCATATTCATTTTTTATGTAATCAATAATTTCTTGATTACTGATACCTTTATTTGTCCCTAGATTAATTGCTATCGCTAGTTTTTCTTCTCTGGACAGTCCCCAATTTATTGCAAGAACATGTGCGGTGGCTATGTCCCATACATGAACATAGTCACGAATACAAGTGTTGTCCGGAGTATTAAAATTTTTCCCATTTAATGTAAAAGTTTTATTGTTTAATTTTGCTTCTAATATATTAGCTATAATATGACTCGCACCGGGTGACTGTCCTAAATCGTGATTGAACGGTTCGGCACCAGCTGCATTAAAATACCTAAAACATATGCTAGGTAAATTATATGCATGATTGTAGTCTTGAAACATTCTTTCAATAACAAATTTACTAAATCCATACGGACTAATAGGAATTTTTGGATCATCTTCTGTGATTGGAATCTTAGAAGGATTTCCGTACACACTTGCACTACTGCTAAACAACATTAAAGGAAGTTTATTAAAGTTTTTAACAAAACTTAATAATTTTTCTGTTTTAGAAATATTATTATTATAATATTCTGATGGATCGGATACACTATTTCCAACTAAACTACTGCCAGCACAATGAATAATTACATCTGGTTCTAGTTTTTCGATCCAAAGCAAACTTTGCTTACTGGCAAAATCATCCACAAGATAACCATTAACATCTTTTAGTGTATGATCTCTTCGCACAGCATCAATAACAAATACCTGAGTTTTGGGATTTGCTTTTTTTAATGCACGAGTTATGTGGCTACCTATATAACCACATCCACCAGTAATTACAATTTTAGACATATTAATATCTTGGTTTTTTGCCTAGATATGGTTTTCTTTCAGTATCACGTGGTTTATCAATACGATCTACCGAATTAGTGGTTGATTTTTTATATTTCTCGTAACCACGCCATACCCAACTGCCACGATTATAGAGGTCTGCTTCATTGAATGGTGCCAGTTCCATTCTACAGTAGTTGTGAAAATCTTCCAAATCCTCAAAAATTTTTACAATTTCTGGATTATTGTCGAAGTAAGCATATCCACGATAATTCTTAATCATTTTTATTTCCTATATTAAGGTTGTTGTTTGTTAATAATACTTTATTGTTATGCAAATGTCAAATGTCATTCATCCATTCCATGAACACGTTCATGATCTTCAATCCATTGCAACTTGGTAAGTCTAGAAATTTCATCTTTTAGCTGAAGTTTTCTTTTCTTTAATTCAGCTAATTTTTCTACTTCTACATGTGGATGATTTCGTTCCATATCTGCAATTTCTTTATCTAAAGCACGATGAGCTATTTCTAGGGATTTGATTTTTTCTTTATACATTATTAGTCTCCGTAAAATTTGACTGAGTTAATTAATTCATAATCTTTTTGAAAATACCATTTAATTTTTTGTTGGTAACTTTTATTACTATTCATTGCTAATCTGAATATATCTTTAAATTTTTGCCTCCCAGAATCTAATGCTGTAACATGCTGGTTTTCGTAATTTTGGTAAGAATTGTCAAATCCATTATCTTTTAAAAAATTACTAAAATTTAATTTATAATTTTCGTTACATAACAAAAACGTGCATTTTTTTAAACCTTCTATGAAAAGTATTTGTAGATCAGTATGATCATCAAAAGAAACTTTTTCGAACACCAAATCAAAAAACGGTTTACTTAAATGTGCAACATCAATATTTCCATGGTACAAATACATATACTCAGCTATACCACTTAGCCAACGCTCCACTGGATCTCTAAGTACAACTAGTGCATGTTTATCGTATAAATTATCTGTATGATAATTATAAAATTCCCATCCCCAATCTTTTAAGTTTGGCTTAGTCCATGAACTGGCATTTTTTGGAATATTGACGTACATAAGGTCTGTATTTGGACTAGACATACATTCACCAAATACATGACCTTTGATTTTGTAATATTCTAAAAAGTTTTGCACTATTAAGTATTTGCTGGGAATGTATATGTATAAACAGCTAATCCGCTATCAACTGTAATCTGTGCTGCACCATCGTCGCTAAATCTGATAGTTTTATCACCAGACAAACCCAATACTCCAATTACTGCGTTAATTGGCCATTTCCAAGATTTTGTTACACTTCCAGAAACATCATTGGCAAATACAAAGTTACCAGCATGGCTACTGTGATCACCAAAATAAAACACTAAATTATTATTTTCTGTTTTTGCTATAAAGTGTGTTTCTTCATTGTTTGCTTGTGCTTGAAACTTCATTCGATGAATTGCTGCATTAGTTGGTTGAATTTCAACTCCCCATTTAGCACCTTTGAATTTAACTGGCTTTAAAACATCAGTAACTACTTGATGAGACATCAATCTGTAATCATTTTTGAAGTCACCAACATTATTTTCAAAATGAATCCCATCCGGAATTTTAATTGAGGGGTCAGTAGAATCTACCTTACTACTTACAGTAATCTTTGCATCTTCTTTATATACTGGAATATTTAAAATGGTATTCAACTTGTTTAAGTTTGGCATACCAAATGTGCCAA
>JAFMJX010000269.1 GCA_017853235.1 Chitinophagaceae bacterium
AATCTTCTCATAAATCTCATTTGGATCAATAAACCTTCTGTAATGATCAGTTACAAATGCATGTTCATTAACTTGATTACCAACCCCATATAATTCATCGTATATCGTTCTTACCTCTATTAATCCGAGTAAATTAACATTAGAGAACTTATGTAGTTTCGATAAAAATTTATCTTCTACCTCGCTAGTGTCAGAGTGCAATGAAAATCGACTGTAAAGAATGTTACGATTGTAAATATCTAAAAGCTTTTCATCTAAATTAGCAAAACTTCCCTTAATTAATTTAAAATTATCAAATCCTTTATTGATCATGTTTGAATTTGCAGAATTCAATGCAATTTCTGAAATGTCAATTCCAGTATATTGCTTAACTTTGCCAGCTAATAAAAGTGCATCTCTGCCATTTCCACAGCCAATTTCAATTAAGTTGTCGTCAGGATGCAGATATTTATGAGATACCCATTGAGAAAAATTAGAGGGCGATTGCTCGATGAAACCATCGTAATGTTTATCCCAATAATCGCTCATAATGCCTCCATCAACAGGATCGAGATTTAGCAGAAATAATCAAGCTAACCTATTTTGTTTAACGATCTTAATGTAGTTATCTTATATGATTTGCCTGTGAAAGCGGTTATTTTGTGTGGCGGGAAAGGCTCACGACTCGCAGAAGAAACGAAACTTACTCCTAAGCCGCTAGTACGTATTGGCGGAATTCCAATAGTTTGCCACATTATTAATTATTTAATGAAATTCGGTATTAATCAATTTTATTTAGCCGTTGGTTATTTAGGAGATGAATTTGTCAAATTCTTTTCAAATGAAAACCAAGCTGAATTACAAATAATTTTCCAAAAAAAAATACCTGAAGTTATTTTAATTGACACCGGACTGGAAACTATGACAGGTGGTAGAGTAAAAAAAGTAGTCGAATTCTCGGGAATTAAAAAAGATTTTATTTTGACATATGGAGATGGCGTCGCAAATATCGATATCCAAGCTCTAATTTCTTTCCATAACCGACACTCCAAAATTGCAACAATATCAGCTGTACGACCTCCAGCAAGATTTGGCGTACTTAGAATCGACGAGAATAATTTTGTCAAATATTTTAAAGAAAAGCTACAAACAGATTCCGGTTGGATTAATGGGGGATTTTTTATTTTAAATCCTGATATCGTAAATTATATTGACAATGATGAAAGCGTTTTTGAAGATACACCAATAGAAAGGCTCGTCTCCGAACATAACTTAGTTGCATTTAAACACGAAGGTTTTTGGCAGTGCATGGATACCCTAAGAGATAAAGAGTACCTTGAACAGCTTTGGGAATCAGGAAATGCTCCGTGGATATAGCACAAAATAAATCTTTTCAGCGCTGTTATGAAGGAAAAAAAATTCTCATTACAGGCAATACTGGTTTTAAGGGAAGTTGGCTAACAAAATGGCTTCTACTTTTAGGTGCCAAAATCATTGGCTACTCAAATGAATATCTTACATCACCTTCTATTTATGAAGTGCTTAACATTAGAGAGCAAATTGAACAATACACCCGAGACATAAACGATTATTCTGAACTTCACAATATTATTAAAAACTCCCGACCAGACTTTATTTTTCACTTGGCAGCCCAGTCCTTAGTAAGCGAGAGTTTCAATAATCCTTATGAAACCATTAAGACAAACACGTTAGGGACTGTAACTCTATTAGAAGTTTTACGGAAACTTAATTATAAGGGTACAACAATATTGATTACTAGTGACAAGTGCTATGAAAATGATGAGCGAATTGAAGGTTACAACGAAAGTGATCGAATTGGAGGCAAGGATCCATATAGTGGTTCAAAAGGCGCGGCCGAAATTTTGATATCCTCTTACTTAAGATCGTTTCCAAACAATGAATTTACAAGAAAAATTGGTATTGCCCGTGCTGGAAATGTAATTGGTGGAGGCGATTGGAATCCTAATAGAGTAATAGTTGATTGTATTAATGCATGGAGTCTTGGTAAAAAAGTTCAAATCAAAAATCCTGGCTCAACGAGACCTTGGCAGCATGTTTTAGAGCCAATAAGTGCTTACCTTCTATTAGGCTTAAAACTGAGCGAGAATATTGAGCTTAGTAAAGAAGCATTCAATTTTGGTCCTTCAGGCAACAACAATCTGACTGTAAGGGAAATTGTAAATAAGTCCGCTTTGAAATGGGAAAAATGTCCAGGTGTTGATTATCTTGAAAACTATGCCAACCCAAAATTAGTCGAAGCAAACTTATTGAGTTTAGATTGCTCTAAAGCTAATGAAAAATTGGGCTGGTGCAGTACACTAGACATCGAAGAAACTATAAACATGACAATTGAATGGTATTCAAACTATTACAATGATTTTCAGAATATAATAAATTTTACGGAAAATCAAATATATTTATTCAATGAGAAATTTAAAGTTTAAAATGAAAGAATTGATTGAAGGAAATACGGGAGCCAAATTTTCTCAAAAAGAAGTCATTAGAAACTCTAAAGGTGATATTAGAAAAATTATTCCAACCGGAAAGGCTGAAGACAGCACTCCATTCCTTGAGTGCTACTTTTCAAACTTAAATCAATTTAGCACAAAAAAGTGGAAAAAGGATTCCGTTAATACTCAACACTTATCAGTCGCATTTGGAAGAATAGTGGTGATTTGCATTAAAGAGGAATCCAATGCAAACATTTTTGAAGAATTTGAATTAGATGATAATGACAATCATGGCATTT
>JAFMJX010000270.1 GCA_017853235.1 Chitinophagaceae bacterium
GAATCTGGTGTAGCACAAATAAATATTACAAATTGGGAAGAATATGTCTTACAACTTAACAAGCGATTAGGATTAGACAATCAGTTATTACGTTTAATAAGCAATAAAGCACGTCGTGATCCAAAACGTTTGGTCTTCTCTGATGCAGAAAATACAAAAATCTTAAAAGCAGCCAGCATTTTATATGATGATGGTATTGCTTATCCAATTTTACTTGGTAATGAAGCCCGCATTCGTAAAATAGCAGATACAAATGGCATTGATATTGCCGATTTACCTGTGATTGATGTGCGAAGTGATGAGATGGAAGAAAAGAGAGAATTTTTTGGTTCATTATTATTCCAAAAACGTCAGCGTAAAGGAATTAATAAATACGAGAGCTTAAAATTAATGCGCACTCAAAACTATTTTGGGGCAATGATGGTTGAAACAGGCGAAGCTGATGCAATGTTGTCTGGATTAATGAGAAATTACAATGAAGGAATCAAACCTGCTTTACAAATCATAGGAACGGATGAAGGAGTGAAAAAAATTGCAGGAATGTACATGATGCTTACTAAAAAGGGCCCTCTATTTTTAGCGGATACAACAGTAAACATCAATCCAACTGCCGAAGAATTAGCAGATATCGCTTTATTAGTTGCTAAGGAAGTACGCAATTTTAATTTGGAGCCACGTATAGCTATGTTAAGTTATAGCAATTTTGGATCAAGTGATACGCCCGAAGCTAAATTGGTTGCAGAAGCAACTCGTTTGGTAAAACAAAAAAATCCATCCTTAATTGTGGATGGTGAAATGCAAGGTATGCTGGCATTTAATAAAGAAATCTTAAAGGAAAATTATCCATTTAGTGATTTAGTAGATTGTGATGTGAATGTATTAATCTTCCCTAATTTAACTTCAGGAAACGTAGCTTATCATTTATTAAAAGAAATAGGAGGCGTAGATGTCATTGGCCCTATTTTATTGGGTTTAAAGAAGCCAGTGAATGTGTTGCAATTAGGATCGAGTGTGCGTAATATCATTAATATGGCTACTGTAGCAGTGGTGGATGCGCAATTAAAATCAAGGGTAGATACTGAAATTGAAGTGCAACGTTCAAGTTGGTGGAAGCGATTGAAAAAACGAAAAAAATAGGCATGAATTTTCTAACACATTTTGGCAGATACTTACTCATGTTAAAAGGGATGTTTACTTCAGCCGAAAACAAAAAAATGTTTTGGAAGGAGTACATCAAACAATGTGTTGATATTGGAATTGGTTCTTTACCCATCGTAGTGATTATTTCATTTTTTTTAGGTGCAGTCATGACGGTTCAAACGGCTGCACAGTTAGTGAGTCCTTTGGTGCCATTAACAACTATTGGCATTATAGTAAGAGATGGTATGTTTTTAGAATTTGCTCCAACATTTTTAAGTATCGTGTTGGCTGGAGTAGTGGGAAGTAAAATTGCTAGTGAACTTGGCAACATGCGTGTTTCGGAACAAATTGATGCTTTAGAAATTATGGGTATCAACACAAAAAATTATTTAATCCTGCCCAAAATTTTAGGAGCTTTTACGATGGTGCCAGTATTGGTGGGCATTTCTGCCGTAGTGGGTATATATGGCGGATATTTAGTAGGGAGTTGGTCTGGGGCTATTCCTGCAGAAATTTTTATTACAGGAATTAGAAAGGGTTTAGACACACACTATATAGTCATTGCTTTTTATAAATCTTTTATTTTTTCATTCATCATTAGTACGGTTCCTTCTTATTTTGGCTTTTATGTTAAAGGAGGCGCTTTAGAAATTGGTAAAGCGGGTACGCAATCGGTAGTGGTAAGTTGCATCTTAATTTTAGTCGCTGATTATATTGTTGCTGCTATTGCTTTATAGTTTAACTTAGTAGCATAAATTAAAGCAATGAAAATAAGTTTTCACGGAGCAGCGAGAACTGTTACTGGATCTAAGCATTTGGTACAATTAAATAATGGAGAAAATTTTTTATTGGATTGTGGTTTATTTCAAGGAATGGGAAGAGATACCGATTCGTTGAACGCCACTTTTGGATTTGATGTTACTAAAGTGAATTATGTGATTTTATCACATGCTCATATAGATCATACAGGCCTTATTCCTAAATTAGTGAAAGAAGGGTTTGATGGAAAAATTTATTGTACTCCGGCTACAAAAGCCTTAACTGAAATTTTACTGGCGGATTCTGCGATGATACAAAGGGATGATGCCAAATTTGGCAATAAGCGAAGAGCTAAACAGGGCTTGCCCCCCATCGAACCATTGTATGATTTAGATGACGTTAATTTAGCCATTCCCATGTTGACTGTGGTGGATTATAACACACCTACATCTATTTCGCCATCGGTAGAATTATTATTTACCGATGCGGGTCATATTATTGGGAGTGCTGCAGTTAGTTTAAAAATGAAAGAAGATGGCAAAACTAAAACACTTACTTTTAGCGGTGATGTTGGAAGGTATCGTGATATGATTTTACGTTCACCGGCAGTTTTCCCACCTGCTGATTATTTAATTATTGAAAGCACTTATGGAGATAAGTTGCATGATTTGATACATACCACGCCGGATGATTTATTAAAATTCATAGAAGAAACCTGTGTAGTACAAAAAGGAAACTTAATCATACCTGCATTTAGTGTGGGAAGAACACAGGAAATTTTATATGAATTAAATCAATTGTCTTTAGAAAAAAGGCTACCGCATATTCCAGTTTATGTAGATAGTC
>JAFMJX010000271.1 GCA_017853235.1 Chitinophagaceae bacterium
TATAAAACCCATAGTACGGGTGATTTAATGAGTCGTATTACAGAAGATGTAAGTAGGGTGAGAATGTATACTGGCCCATCATTAATGTATTTGATTAATTTAATTTCACTCATTGCTTTTTGTTTATATAATATGTTTAGTAAAGATATTGTCTTGAGTTTGTATGTTTTATCACCACTTCCAATTCTTGCCATAACTATTTATATTGTAAATAGTGTCATCAATAAAAAGAGCGAAGAAATTCAAGGGCAATTATCTGACTTAACAATAAATGCACAAGAATCCTACTCGGGCATCAGGGTTATCAAATCCTTTGTACAAGAAAAAGCAATGCTTGGTTTTTTTAAGACCAATAGCGAGTTGTACCGTAGGAATGCAGTGAGTTTGGCTAAGGTTGAAGCCTTCTATGCTCCCACAATGGCTCTGATGATTGGTTTAAGTACATTATTGACTATTTATTTAGGAGGTTTACAAGCATACCACGACCCAAGCAAAGTGGGAACTGTTGTAGAGTTTGTGATTTACATAAACATGCTTACTTTCCCTGTAAGTGCGATTGGATGGACAGCCAGCATGATTCAAAGAGCAGCGGCATCTCAAAAAAGGTTAAATGAATTTTTGTCCGTAGTGCCTAAAATACAAAGTAACAAAAATGCTATTACTCCAATTTTACAAGGAGGTATCACATTTAATCATGTGAATTTTGAATATCCCCATTCTGGAATAAAAGCTTTAGTTGATTTTAATTTGAACATAAAACCAGGACAAAAAGTATTGGTCTTAGGTAAGACAGGTGCTGGAAAAAGTACCATCGCTCAATTATTAAATAGGATGTATGATCCAAATACAGGTTCTATTTTATTAGATGGATTTGATATCAAAAATATTCAATTGCAACATGTAAGAAAGTCAATAGGATATGTTCAACAAGATGTTTTCTTGTTTAGTGATACCATTGAAAATAATATTCAATTTGGATTGTATGATTTAGTGGATGATGATGTGATGGCGAATGCAACTAAAACAGCCCATGTATTGAGTGAAATACAACAACTAAGTCATCAATTTAAAACTTTAGTAGGCGAAAGAGGGACCACTTTGAGTGGAGGACAAAAACAAAGAGTCGCAATTGCAAGATCACTTATTAAAAAACCTTCTTTATACATTTTTGATGACTGTTTAAGTGCGGTCGATGCCACTACCGAACAAACTATATTATCTAATTTAACCCAAGAGATAGGAGATAAAACTGCCCTTTTTATTACCCATAGAATCTTTTATAGTTTCCATTTTGACCTTATTATTTTTCTGGAGGATGGAAGGATAGCAGAAATGGGTACACACGAAAGTTTGTTAGCTAAAAAGGGCTTATACGCAGAATTATATGAGATTCAGCAAACCCAAGATGCACATACATAGGGCCCGTTTTCCCCATTTTATTCAATTAAGAAGGCAATATTTTTTATTTTTAAAAAACATTTATATATTTTTAAGCATAATTGTAAATATTTAAAATTAAGATACCGTGAATTACGAGAACAATGAACAAAAAATTGAAAGTGTCTACAGTACGAGAATTCGTGCTGGAAAAAGAAGAACTTATTTTTTTGATGTGAGAGCCACGCGTGGGCAGGATTATTTTTTAACTATTACAGAAAGTAGAAAGCGATTTGATAACAATGGATATGATCGCCATAAAGTATTTGTATATAAGGAGGATTTTAATAAATTCATAAAAGCCTTAAATGAAGCGATTGATTTTGTAAAAACGGATTTAATGCCCGATTTTGATTTTGATGCATTTAATCATGATGAAAACGAAAATTCTTTTGAGGGGGGAGCACCTCATTCAGAAGCCATTTCAGTTCAACACGAAAATACTCAAGTACTGAATACACCTATTGCCGAAGAAGTGGAGCCAGAAATGGATCCATCTGCCATCCAAGAGAAAAAGCCACTAGAGGCTAAGGATACTCCTGCAAGTGCTGGAGATAATTTAAGCAGTGAGGAAGTTGAAAAATGGTAATGAGCATTTAATTCTAAGATTCCAATAAATCTTTTACCATCCATATGTCGCAACCACAATGTCCGCTGTTGCCTAGTGGATGGTTGATTCGTTTAAATCCAACATTTTCATAAATAGAAACTGCTTTAGACAATTCCGGCATGGATTCTAAATAAACTTGAGTGTAGCCATTTTCCTTGGCCCATTGCATGGATTTTAATAAAAGTTGTTTCCCTAAACCTGTGCCACGTGCATTTTTGTGTAAATATAATTTAACTAGTTCGCAAGTCTCAGATGGTAATGATTGTGTAGGGTAGATGCCTCCTCCTCCTAAAACCACACCTTCTTTTTCAGCAATAAAATATACGGCACCCTTTACTTGGAATAATTCATACAAGTGATCGGTGGTATCATCAAAATAAACAGTGCCAGGTTTATTGGCTCCAAATTCTTCCAAAGCACCTCTGATGACTCGAGCGATTGCTTCATTGTCTTTTGGTTCAATCAACCTAATACAGATGTTATTTTCCAACATTAGCTTCTCCATTTTTTATATTGATTTATCAATCCATTGGTGGAACTATCATGTGAGTTCACTGCTTTTGTATCTGCTAATTCCGGTAAAATTTTATTTGCTAATTGTTTTCCTAATTCTACACCCCATTGGTCATAACTAAATATGTTCCAAATTACCCCTTGGGTAAATATTTTATGTTCGTAACATGCGATTAAAAATCCTA
>JAFMJX010000272.1 GCA_017853235.1 Chitinophagaceae bacterium
AATGTAATCAGATTACTTCCCTCTTTAGCAATTACGATGGAAGATATTCAATTGTTTTTAGAAAGATTGAATCAAGCAATTCATCAAATTTCAAATTCAACGCATTAATCCCATGAAGCAATTTATATCAGTCAAGGATGTTTCAAATGTGAATGACTTAGTGCATAAAGCATTAGCTTATAAACAACAGCCATATAGTGATAAAACTTTGGGTGCAAATATGCGAATAGGATTGCTGTTTTTGAATCCGAGTTTAAGAACCAGATTGAGTACTCAAATTGCTGCACAAAATTTAGGTATGGAGCCTATTGTGTTTAATGTTGATAAAGAAGGTTGGGCATTAGAATTTAATGAGCAGGCGATTATGAATGGAACTACAGTGGAGCATATAAAAGATGCCGCACCTGTTTTAGGACACTACTTTGATATTTTATGTATCAGAACTTTTCCTGGGTTAGTGAATTCATCCGAAGATTACAGCGAAAAAATAATTCATCAGTTTATTAAATATACAGGAATACCAGTGGTGAGTTTAGAGTCTGCTACTTTACATCCATTGCAATCTTTGACGGATATCATTACCATTACAGAAACCATTGCAACACAAAAAATACTTAAAAAACCTAAAGTCGTTTTAACTTGGGCCCCACATATAAAATCAATACCACAATGCGTGGCCAATAGTTTTAGTGAATGGGTGAATGCATGGGGTGAAGCCGATTTTGTCATTACGCACCCTGAGGGATATGAATTAGATGAAAAATTTACTCAAGGAGCCACTATTACACATAATCAAAATGATGCGCTTATGGGTGCCGATTTTGTTTATGTAAAAAATTGGAGTGCTTATCATGACTATGGAAAAGTATTATCAACAGATGCTTCATGGATGCTAAACAATGAAAAATTAGCCATCACCCATCAAGCAAAAGTGATGCATTGTTTACCAGTTCGTCGTAATGTTGAATTGAGTTCGGAAGTATTAGATAGTGCTTATAGTATTGTAACAAAACAAGCCTCCAATAGAGTATGGGCGGCACAAGCAGTCCTAAGTGAAATTTTAAAAGGCTTGAAATAACACATTAAAATGGAAAAATTATATGTCATAAAAATAGGAGGAAATATAGTAGATGATCCTACTGTATTAACCACTTGTCTGAAGGCATTTGCTGCTTTAAAAGGGCATGCTATTTTAGTACATGGAGGTGGAAAATTAGCGACACAATTAGCGCAAACTTTAGGAGTTCAACAACAAATGATAGAAGGCAGAAGGGTTACCGATGCGGAAACGCTTAAAATAGTGACGATGGTTTATGGAGGGTTGATCAATAAAAATATTGTTGCACAGTTACAAGCTGAGGGTGTGTCAGCCATTGGAGTTACAGGTGCTGATGCGAATTTAATTAAAGCACATCAACGTTCACATCCTACCATTCATTATGGCTTTGTGGGCGATATTGATGAAGTGAACACCAACGCATTTATTGATTTGCTTGAAAAAGGAACAAAATTGGTAATGGCTCCATTAACCCATGATGGAAAAGGACAAATTTTGAATACCAATGCGGACACTATTGCACAAAGTATTGCGACCGCTTTGTGTAAACACTATGATGTACATTTGATTTATGGTTTTGAAAAAGAAGGAGTACTGCTTGATGTTGATAATCCTACTTCAGTGTTGGGGCATATGAATGTTGAAAAGTATCATCAATTAAAATCACAGCATGTAATTGTCGAAGGGATGATTCCTAAAATGGATAACGCTTTTAAAGCTTTAGAGCAAGGAGTTCATTCGGTGATCATAGGGAAAGGGGAAAAATTAAATGAATTAATTCAAGGTACTGCAGGTACTACTATTCAATTATAATGTCTGATTTACAAAACATATCACCATTCATCCATCCACTACAAATTGAGGCAATTGATTTATTAAAAACTTTAATCAGCATACCCTCTTTTAGTAGAGAGGAAGATCAAACTGCGTCCGCCATTAAAAACTATTTGGAGCAAAAAAATATACAAGTCCATCAGGATAAAAATAATATTTGGGCGTATAATTTACATTTTAAGGAAACCTTACCTACGCTCTTATTAAATTCACATCACGATACGGTGAAACCTAATCAGGGCTATACTTTTGAGCCATTTAGTCCTTTTGAACAACAAGGAAAAATTTATGGATTAGGAAGTAATGATGCGGGAGCAAGTTTAGTGAGTTTGCTGGCCACATTCTTATTTTTTTACCCTCAAACAAACTTGCCTTATAACATTGTTTTTGTGGCATCTGCAGAAGAAGAAATTTCGGGATTAAATGGAATTGAAATGGTCTTGCCGCAATTAAAAAATATTGCTTTTGCAATAGTAGGTGAACCAACTCAAATGGAAATGGCTATTGCGGAACGTGGTTTATTGGTCTTAGATGTTTTGACTAAGGGAAAATCGGGGCATGCTGCTCGTAATGAAGGGGATAATGCCATCACAAAAATGTTACCAGTATTGCAATGGTTCAATGAGTATTCCTTTTCAAAAGTATCCGATTTGTTGGGCCCAGTAAAAATGACGGTATCGGTTATTGAAACTGAAAATAAGCATCATAATGTGGTGCCGGATATGTGTAAAATTGTAGTGGATATTAGGGTCAATGAACTGTATCGTTTTCAAGAAATTTTAGAAACCATACAAGCACATATTCCAGCAACAGTGACGCCCA
>JAFMJX010000273.1 GCA_017853235.1 Chitinophagaceae bacterium
TTATTTCCAACGCATATGCTAAAATTGCAAAAGACGAAGGTTTCCACAGCAAGATTGGTGCACGTGCATTAGAAAAACTAGTTACTAATGAATCAGAGCAAGCACGTATTGAATCCTTAGTTGCACAAATGCGTAAAGATTTATATGACATTAGTTGCCGTAATACTACTGCTGCCGAAGATGGTAAGAAACTAGTAGCTGACGCTTACGGTTGGTAATTAAAAACGTTCGTATCACATTAACAACAGGGCATTATGCCCTGTTTTTATTTCTAAATGACTAATTCAACAAATTTAATTTATTATGAAGGAGGATGTTATGGCACCTTTGTAGAGTGGAGTTGTTATTATTTTTCTAATCTTTTAAAAGATATTCCGTTTAAGAAAGACGGAAGCAGTCATGAATATCTCGGAAATTTTTTAGAACCGCCAGAAAAATTATTTGAATTTATATCATCCAAGGATGAAGAACAGTTTGCTAGGTGTCATATTGGTTTGTTTAAGAATAAGCAACTATCTTATTATTATAATAATAAATTTTATGATATATGTTTTGAAGATTTATCGTTTGTCAATAAAAATTTTAAAAATATACTGGTTCTACATCCAACCACTTCGACTTTTTTATGGATGCAAAATAATGTGTTTCAGAAATGCACATTTGATGATAACACATTCAAAACATGGTTTGAACCATATGGTTATGATAAAAGCTACTATGCCGTTAATTTAAAAAACAATATAGAAGACAAAATAAAAGTGTTTATAAACCAAGAAATGGGGGAAGAGAAATTTTTAATGTGGGGGAAAGAATCTATCGAAGATTTTGAAATATGGGAATTTAGAGAATTATTATCTCAATATTGGTTTAATAGATTTAAAGATTCACTCACCTGTTGGGATGATTTATCAAAGGATTTTAGACAAATAAAATTTGTGTCTTTAAATTTTTTCAAAGAAGACCCACTCAATACTATCATTTCTTACTTAAATTATTTTGATATCCCCACTCCTCCTTTAGATAAACTGAATAATATTATTGACCAATGGAAATCGAAACAGATACATATGTATAAGGACGATGTGGTTATTGAGATAATAAACTCGATAATTAACAAAGAAAATCTTGATTGGTCTAACCAAAATTTAACTATTTTAGACGAATCCTACATACAAAAAGTACTAATGGACAAAGGAATTAAACTTAAATGTTTTGGTCTTAATACATTCCCAACCAATACTACAGATTTTTTATCAATTTTAGAATGAAACTAGGTCTTAGCCAAAGAATAATACTTCACAAAAATAGGGCATATGATTCCCTAGATCAAGGATGGTACAAATATCTTAAAAACCACTCAATCATTCCCATACCAAATAGAGCAGATTTAAGGTTTGATGAAATAGCAAAACACCTTGATGGTTTTATTATTACTGGTGGAGATGATAGTACTTTGCGTAGGTTAATAGAGATTAAATTAGCAAAAAATATGTTAATCAAGCAAAAACCAGTTATTGGTGTATGCCATGGTTGTTTTCTTTTAACCTCAATGATGGGAGGTGAAGTTGGTGAAATTGATGGTCATTTAGACACCGCACACGATGTTAACTATTTTGGAGAAGTAAAACAAGTAAATAGCCATCATAATATGTACATCAAAACCCCTCCACCAAAATCAATTGTCCTAGCAAACGACGACCATGGAAACTGTGAATCTTGGATAGATGGTAAGTTAGCCGGAATAGTATGGCATCCGGAAAGAATGGATACTCCATGGATTCCAGACGAGATAGATCAATTATTGGCTAAATAAAGGATACAGGAATTAGTATGGCCACAGACATTAAAGACATAATTGAAAATATTAAAACTATCTCGATGACTGATAGTGCATTGAATAGCTTGATGGATTTTGAGCGAGTTATCGATGAATTGGATATTTACACCTTTGAAAATTGGAAGCGTGGGGAGCTAGTTGAAGGCCCCATATATGAAAAATATTTCGTAAGTTGTACTTTTATGTGGCCTTATAAAAAAATGCCAGACCCACGTGGCGGAGAGCGTTTATTAGATTATGGTTGTGAAATCAAATATAAACGAGATCATTTACAATATCCAGTAAAAGTTAAAGATACATCAGATTTTAAACCAGGCACCAAGGTGCCAAAAATGGCACGTATACCTGTATGGTTAGTAGAAATAGTGATGCCAAAACAACTTATGTTAGAAATAAACCAAGGATCGCTGGAATTAGAATCTGGAACAGTAGACATGGAAGATATCGAACAAAGTTATGAAACTGGTGTTGATAAAGATATGTATAAAACAGATGCCGCAGCACCAGATTCCGCCTCAGTTGCACCACAAGGAAACCCAAATGCACCAGTCTAATATTGTCGAAGGATTAGAAAAAAGTGATTTAAAAAGACTAATCCACCCAGAATTGCATATAGATGAGTTTAAAAGCAAAATGGGTAGAGATGAAGATATTATTGTCATTAGTTTTAAAGTTACTGGTCGTGAACCAGCAGAAGACTTAGTAAATTTTATAGAAAAAGGTTACGATTGGGTCATAGATGCAGATATTAGCTCCGGAGAAATGGAAGACGGAGATTACATTGTTTTTGTTGAATGTGACAGAGAACCGTCAGTGGTGGAAAAACTTATAATCTTGATGGAAGATATTATGAATTTAACCGACCAAAAACTGTCT
>JAFMJX010000274.1 GCA_017853235.1 Chitinophagaceae bacterium
ATAATTCGCGCCTCCACTTTTTCCATAAAAGCTTCATCCATAAACGGCACTGGAGTGACACAACCCATGCCGCCTGTATTTAAACCCTGGTCACCTTCCCCAATACGCTTATAATCTTTAGCATGGCCAATTATTTGGTAGTTTTTGCCATCCGTTAATGCAAAAACACTCACTTCAATACCCGTTAAAAACTGTTCTATCACTACTTTTGAGCTGGCTTCTCCAAACTGCTTTTGAACAATCATTTCCTCAAAGCTTTGAAGGGCTTCTTGTGTAGAAGTAGCAATGATTACCCCTTTGCCAGCTGCCAAACCATCCGCTTTTAAGACAATGGGTAAGCTGTGTTGACGAATATATGCAACCCCTTCTTCATAATTGTCTGCGGTAAATTCGGCATAAGAAGCAGTAGGAATTTGATGTCTTTGCATAAAATGTTTGCTAAATGCCTTGCTTCCTTCTAATTGAGCTGCTTGGGCGCTAGGTCCAATTACATTAATATGTTGTGTAGCGGGGTGATGTGCAAAAAAATCATAAATCCCTTTCACCAAAGGGTCCTCCGGACCTACGACAATCATTCCAATTTGATGTTCCAATGCCGCTTTTTGTAAACCTTCAAAATCGGTCGCAGAAATAGGTAAATTTTTTCCAATACTAGCAGTTCCTGGGTTGCCGGGTGCTATAAATAATTGGTCACAATGATGACTTTTGGCCATTTTCCAAGCCAAAGCGTGTTCTCTACCCCCTGATCCGATTAATAAAATATTCATATTTGATGGATTGCAGCACGAAAGTAAAAATTATTGAAGGGATTTTATTAATTTGGGTCAATTAAATAACAAATTGCTTATGTCATCAGTTACTCAAAAACATCCTAAAGGTTTGTATGTGTTATTCGCCACCGAAATGTGGGAGCGTTTTAACTATTACGGAATGCGAGCCATCTTGGTTTTATTCTTAACCAAAGCACTTTTATTAGATAAGGTATTTGCCTCTCAATTATATGGAAGTTATACTGGACTTATTTATTTGACGCCTTTATTAGGAGGATATATTGCGGATAGATATTGGGGAAATAATCGTTCTATTATTGCAGGAGGTTTGGTGATGGCAATAGGCGAATTTGTATTGTTTTTTTGCGGACATTTTTATGAGAATGCAGCTATTGCAACTCCTTTATTTTATACAGGTTTAGGATGCATGATTGCAGGAAATGGTTTTTTTAAACCAAATATTTCCAGTTTAGTAGGACAATTATATCCAAAGGGAGATAAAAGAATTGACGCTGCTTATACCATTTTTTATATGGGAATTAATACGGGCGGTGCTTTAGGTCCTTTTGTGTGTGGATTGGTTGGAGAAACAGGAAGATCAGGCGATTTTAAATGGGCGTTTTTTGCAGGAGGGGTAGCCATGTTAATTAGTGTGTTGACACAAATGTTGTTTCAGAAAAAATATTTGAAAGATCCTGAAGGCAACGCATTAGGAGAAGCGCCAGCTTCGGCACCAAAATGGTTTCAAAAAATACCAGTCATGGTTGGCTTTTTATTTTTATTATCCTTAGTGACCATCGCTTTAGTTTATATTGATGTAAAGGTAGTCAGCTACTTATTTTATTTACTGTTAGGGTGTATTACCTTAATTGCCTTTATTGTTTTTTCTGATACCACTTTAAATAGTATTGAGAAGCAAAAAATAGTAGTCATTTTCGTCGTTTCCTTTTTTGTGATTTTCTTTTGGAGTGCATTTGAACAAGCAGGAGCCAGTTTAACTTTTTTTGCCGAAGAACAAACGAATCGTGATTTGGGCTGGTTTACTGTACCTGCAAGTTTCTTTCAATCTTTAAATTCCATTTTTGTGGTAAGCTTTGCACCCGTGTTTGCTTGGCTATGGATTAAATTAGGTAAGTATGAACCTTCTTCTCCATATAAAATGGCAGCTGGTTTGATGTTGTTGGCATTGGGTTATTTGTGGATTGCAACAGGTGTGAGTGGCGTAGGAAATGGTATTAAAGTAAGTATGATTTGGTTGATAGGAATGTATATGATGCACACTTTTGGTGAGTTGTGTTTGTCGCCTATAGGTTTATCATTAGTGAACAAATTGGCGCCAGTTAAATTTGCATCTTTATTAATGGCAGTATGGTTTACAGCAAATGCTTTTGCTAATAAATTAGCTGGCGTATTTAGTGCTTTGTATCCTGAAAATGGAAAAAGTACCTCCTTTATGGGATATCAAATTACCAACTTACATGAATTTTTTATGTTCTTTGTGATGATGGCAGGAACGGCTTCTATTATTTTATTCTTCTTGTCTCGAAAGCTGCAAAAATTAATGAATAGCTAAACGAGCTATCATTCATTTTTAAATGGCTCCTTTCACAATTTCATCTACTACAGAGGGATCTAATAATGTAGTGGTATCGCCTATGCTTTTGATTTCACCTTCGGCAATTTTGCGTAAAATACGACGCATAATTTTTCCAGATCTTGTTTTGGGTAATCCAGATACAAATTGAATTTTATCTGGCTTGGCAATGGCGCCAATAATTCTTGTGACAGTTTGTAAAATGTCTTTGCGCACTAAATCCCCCGATCCATGTGTGTCTTGACCATGTGATCCAGTATAAATAACAAATGCATAAATTCCTTGCCCTTTGATATCATGCGGATAACCCACTACCGCACTTTCTACAACACCAGCATGCATGTTAAT
>JAFMJX010000275.1 GCA_017853235.1 Chitinophagaceae bacterium
CTTGAGTATCCGCTCGGTACTCCCGAAATTTCATCTTTCTTAGTGCGTAGTTCATCTATACGATTAATAGCCGTTGCTAATGCATTCCCTATATCAACGAAATTCTTTTTTAAATAATTGTTAGTGATATTGAACATTTTAGTTTCACTATCATCTAATAAATCAAAAACATCGGTGCTGTCCTCATAAGCATTTGCAATCACTTCTCCACTAATACGAATGAGTTCTCTTTGTATAAATTTTTGTAAAACAATACGAGCATGTGCTTCAATATTTGCAGTAGAAACTACAACATTGGTTAATTTTGAAATATAGTAAGCACCTCCCACGATATCCAAATGCTCTTGCATTTTTAATTCTTCCACCACCGTCAACATATCAATAGGCATATTTTTTTGTTGAAGGCTTTGCATAGATCTATAAATCAACTGATGACCTTCTACATAAAAACATTCTGGTTTTAAAATTTCTGTAACAGTATCAAAGGCGCTTTTTTCTAATAAAATGGCTCCTAATACTGCTTCTTCTAATTCTCTTACCTGCGGTGGAATTTTTCCATACATCATGTTACTGATATCAACGCTGGGTTTCTTTTTGGTTCGATTGGTATTGATATTGGGAAGGGCCATATGATAATCACTTTTTCTACTGCGAAAATCAAACCAAATTAGGACTTCATGAAATTTAGTTTTGCAACCCTGTTTTGGACAGGGGGCTAGATATAGAATCCACATAAAAATGGAGTTATCCCCTAGTTGTACACCCTAACTTTAAGGTTATTCACCCCCTTTTTTGTACTTTTGAAGCTATACCATAAAGTTGAAGTATGACCATTAGTTATCGCTGGCTCAGCGAATATTTACCGCAAACCATTCGTCCTGAGAAATTATCTATGATATTGACTTCGATAGGGCTTGAAGTAGAATCTCTGGAACATCATGAAAATTTCAAAGGGGGCTTAGTAGGTTTGGTAGTAGGCGAAGTGTTGGAAGTGGTGCCTCATCCTAATGCGGACAAATTAAAATTGACAAAAGTAAATATAGGTAAGGAAACTCCTTTAAAAGTGGTATGCGGTGCAGCGAATGTTGCAGTGGGACAAAAAGTAGTCTTGGCTCCGGTAGGTACCACTATTTATCCGCATGGCAAGAATGAAGGTATCACCATGAAATTGGCGAAAATTAGAGGAGAAGAAAGTGAAGGAATGATTTGTGCCGAAGATGAAATTGGGGTGAGTGATGACCATGGTGGTATTATTGTTTTACCTTCTGATTCTGTTGTGGGAACTTCTGTAGCTGATATTTATGAGTATTATGAGGACTGGATTTATGAAATTGGACTTACTCCCAATCGTATGGATGCAATGAGTCATTTTGGAGTAGCCAAAGATGTGTGTGCCTATTTATCCTATCATGAATCACCTGTGCAAGCAAAAAGTCCATTACAAAGTACGCTTAAAAAAGATCCTTCAGTAGCACCTTATAAAGTGATCATTGAAGATGAAAAAGCTTGTGCGCGATATAGTGGATTGGTGATAGCAGGAGTGACAGTGAAGGAATCTCCGCAATGGTTAAAAAATAAATTACAAGCAATTGGAGTGAGATCCATCAATAACATAGTGGATATTACTAATTTTATTTTACATGAAACTGGCCAGCCATTACATGCCTTTGACGCAGCTCAAATTAAAGGGCAAACCATTGTTGTAAAAAAGAATGCAGCAGGAACTAAGTTTACCACTTTAGATGGCACTGAAAGAACCTTGACGGCGCATGACTTAACAATCAATGACATTGAAAAACCAATGTGTATTGCAGGCGTATTTGGCGGTATTTCTAGTGGCGTGAAAGAAACGACCACTTCTATTTTTTTAGAAAGTGCTTGGTTTGAAAATGTACATATTCGAAAGACATCGGTGCATCATGGTTTGAGAACCGATGCGGCCACACGTTTTGAAAAAGGGGTGGATATTGCAGGTACTGTAAAAGTGTTAGAGCGTGCTGCAAAAATGATACAAGAAATTGCTGGAGGTTCTTGCAGTGAAGTCGTAGATATATATCCGCAACCTGCACAAAAAGTAAAAGTAACATTAACATTTGCCTACTTAAAAAAATTAGGTGGTAAAGTTTATACTCCACAACAAGTAAAAATGATTCTAACTAGTTTAGGTTTTGAAATACTTCAGGAGAGCGAAGCCAGTATTGAAGTGGCGGTACCTTACCATAAACCTGATATTAGTATTCCGGCCGACATTGTGGAAGAAATTTTAAGAATCGATGGCTTGGATAATATTGCTATTCCGAGTTCCATCACCATTAGTCCATCCATTGATCCATTAGAAGCAAAAGAAAAATTTAAAGATAAAATTGCTCAATTTTTAGTAGGTCGTGGATACACTGAAATTTTAACTAATTCTATTACCAATAGTGCTTATTTTACAGAAGAAGTATTAGCGTCTTCTGTAAAAATGTTGAATAATTTAAGTGCCGAATTAGATGTCATGCGACCTTCTATGTTAGAGACAGGATTAGAAAGTATCGCTTATAATGTTAATCGAAAAAACACCTCTATTTCATTTTTTGAAATGGGAAAAGTATATGGGAAATCTAAGTCAGGTAGTTATTATGAAAACGAACAATTGGCAATTTATCTTTCAGGGAAATCTTTTGAAGATGGATGGAGAACTAAAGGAGTAGAACAAGATTTCTTTA
>JAFMJX010000039.1 GCA_017853235.1 Chitinophagaceae bacterium
AATACAAGTGTTGCTGTTGCCATCATGGCACATCAGTTTTATAATGAACCATCCAACAAAATAAAATTAGTGGGCATTACTGGTACCAATGGAAAAACGACGGTGGCGACATTGTTGTTTAAATTATTTAAAGGTTTAGGGTATACCTGTGGTTTAATTAGCACTGTTGAAAATCACATTGCCGATACCATTGTTCCAGCGACGCATACTACCCCTGATGCAATTCAATTAAATGCATTATTGGATAAAATGGTGCAAGCGGGTTGCACACATGTATTTATGGAGGTAAGTAGTCATGCTATTCATCAACATCGCGTTACCGGATTAAATTTCACTGGCGGGGTATTTACAAATATTACACATGATCATTTAGATTATCATAAAACTTTCGAGGCTTATTTGGATGCTAAAAAAGCATTCTTTGATCATTTGCCAAATGCAGCATTTGCCATCACCAATGTAGATGATAAAAATGGTGCTCAAATGTTAGCAGATACAAAAGCGAATAGGTTGACTTATGCATTACATGCACCAGCAACGTATAAAGGAAAAATATTAGAGAATCAATTGCATGGATTGGTATTGTTGGTGAATGAAATTGAAGTGCATTGCAGGTTGATTGGCATTTTTAATGCCTATAATTTTTTAGCAGTGTATGGCGTTGCTATTCAGTTGGGTGAAAAATCGGAGGAAGTGTTAACCATACTAAGTGCGTTAACTGGTGCAGAAGGTAGGTTTGATTATATCATTGGACTTGATCAACGTATAGGTATTGTTGATTATGCGCACACACCTGATGCTTTAGAGAATGTTTTAACTACGATTGCAAAATTAAGAAAAGGAGAAGAGGATGTGATTACTGTGGTAGGATGTGGAGGTGATAGAGATAAAACCAAGCGTCCAATTATGGCACAAGTGGCTTGTGATTTAAGTACAAAAGTATTTTTCACAAGTGACAATCCTCGTTCCGAGGATCCTAATGAGATCATCAAGGATATGGAACAGGGCTTGAGTAGTTCAGCAAAAAGGAAGTATATCAATATCGTGGATCGTAAAGAAGCAATCAAGGCGGCGGTGCATTTTTCAAAACCTGGAGATATTATTTTAATTGCGGGGAAGGGGCATGAGAAATACCAAGATATTAAAGGTGTGAAACAACATTTTGATGATAAAGAAGTATTACAAAATTTATTTAACGATTTAGCCAAATAAACCTCCTATGCTGTATCAATTATTTTCATGGTTAGATAAAACTTTTAATATTCCTGGATTAGGAGCATTTCAGTTTTTAACATTCCGTATTGCAATGGCTATATTATTGTCCTTATTTATAGCAACAGTTTATGGAAAAAAAATGATTTTGTTTTTGCAGAAAAAACAAATTGGAGAAACGGTAAGAGAGTTAGGTTTAGCGGGCGAGCAGCAAAAAAAAGGTACACCAACCATGGGAGGTATCATCATATTGCTAAGTATATTGATTCCTACTTTATTATTTGCCAATTTAGATAAAGTATATATCCGTTTAATGATTTTATGTACAGTTTGGTTGGGTGTAATAGGATTTTTTGATGATTATTTTAAAATAAAAGCAAGGAAGGATGCACAAAACAAAGGAGAGGCATACAAAAAACAAAATAGTGATGGTTTAGCAGGTGTCTCCAAAATTATTGGACAAGTAGGATTGGGAATTATAATTGGAGTAACTCTTTATTTTAGTAATGCTGTGACTGTAGAGCGCGAAATTGTATCTGCTAGTATTTCAGGAAGTTTAGCAAAAGGTGAAAAAATTGCACAAGGCGCTGATGTTGTTATTCGTAAAATCAACGGAGTGGAAAGAAGATTTGTAAAGGTAAAAACTCCAATTACCACCATTCCATTTGTCAAAAATCATGAATTTAATTATAGTAAGTTAATTACATGGATGGGACCAGGGGCTGAAAAATATACTTGGGTGATATATATTTTAATCGTCACTTTTATCATCACTGCAGTTTCAAATGGAGCAAATATTACAGATGGATTAGATGGTTTGGCAGCTGGAGTGAGCGCTATTATAGGTGCAGCCTTAGGTATCTTTATTTATGTTAGTGGTAACTATGTATTCGCCGATTACTTAAACGTAATGTATATTCCAAATTTAGGGGAGTTATCCATTTTTGTTGGTGCATTTGTTGGTGCGTGCATTGGGTTTTTATGGTATAATGCTTACCCTGCTCAGGTTTTTATGGGAGATACTGGAAGTTTAGCATTGGGAGGCATCATTGCATCCTTAGCGATCATTGTTAGAAAAGAATTATTAATACCTATTTTTTGTGGTGTGTTTTTAGTTGAAAACTTAAGTGTGATCATTCAGGTATCTTATTTTAAATACACACGTAAAAAATATGGGGAAGGTCGAAGAATATTTTTAATGAGCCCTTTGCATCATCATTATCAAAAGAAAGGGTTCCATGAAAGCAAAATTGCAGTTCGCTTTTGGATCATTACTATTTTATTAGTGGTGGCTTCTATCTTAACCTTAAAAACTCGTTAACATTGGCGCATCAACTAGTCATATTGGGAGCAGGTGAAAGTGGTGTAGGGACCGCTTTATTAGCAAAGCAAAAAGGCTATGATGTATTTGTGTCTGATGCAAGTGTCATAAAGCCAATATTTTTAAAAGAATTGCAGGATAATGGTATCGAATTTGAATCAGGATCGCACAGTATAGAAAGAATTTTAAATGCTGATGAAGTAATGAAGAGTCCAGGTATTCCTGAAAAAAATGAATTGGTGAAAGCCATTCGAGCTAAAGGTATTCCAGTAGTAAGTGAAATTGAATTTGGATACAGATATAAAGGGAATAGTAAAATTGCTGCTATTACAGGAAGTAATGGAAAAAGTACAACCACTGCATTGTTATATCATATTTGTCAAGTAGCTGAGCAAGATGTTGCAATGGTGGGTAATATTGGATATTCATTTGCACGTCAAATAGCTTTAGATCCAAAAGCTTTATATGTCATTGAAGTAAGCTCTTTCCAATTAGATGATATTGTTTATTTCAAACCTGACATCGCTATTTTATTAAATATTTCAGAAGATCATTTAGATAGGTATAATTACCAGTTTGAAAATTATATCAAAAGCAAATTTAGAATTATCGAAAATCAAACTGCTCAAGACTATTTCATTTATTGTATAGATGACGAAGTCATTGTAAAACATCTAGAACTACTAACTACTAATACTAACCCATTACCATTTTCTATGAAACAAGAAGTAAAAAAAGGAGGCTACATCAAAAATGATCAAATGATGTTAAAAATCCAAGAAGAACGCGTTACCATGAGCATTTATGATTTTGCTTTAAAAGGTAAGCACAATGCTTATAATTCCATGGCAGCAAGCATTGCAGCCACTACCTTAGGAATTAGAAAAGAAAAAATTCGTGAAGCAGTGAGTAATTTTCACAGCTTAGAGCATCGAATGGAATTTGTTGCAACTGTTCGTGGAGTTGATTTCATCAATGACAGTAAGGCAACCAATGTGAATAGTACTTGGTATGCTTTAGAGAGTATGCAAAAATCAACAGTTTTAATATTAGGGGGTGTTGATAAAGGAAATGATTATGCTTTAATTGCAGAATTAGTAAAAGAAAAAGTGAAAGCTATTGTTTGTATGGGTACCGACAATCAAAAAATAATAGCCTTCTTTAAGGATATCGTACCTGTTATTGTGGAAACGGATAGTGCAAAAAAAGCAGTGACTGCATCCTTTAAGCTTGCCGAAAAAGGAGACGTGGTATTATTGAGTCCTGCTTGTGCCAGCTTTGATTTATTTAAAAATTATGAAGACAGAGGAGCACAATTTAAAGAGTCTGTAAAAGAATTATAGTCATGTTTAACGAAACCACAGATAAATTGTTCTCTCAAATGCCTTCTATTGGTGGCATGAAAGAACATTTAGATCAAAGAACGAGGGGCGATAAATACATTTGGGGGTTAGTCATTGTATTGTCGTTAATTTCTATATTAGTGGTGTATAGTGCGACGGGTTCATTGGCCTATAAAATGTATCGTGGGAATACTAGTGTGTATTTGTTTAAACAAGTTATTTTTACTTTAATTGGATTAGTAGTCATATTTGCATTACACAGAGTGAATTATACTGTCTTTTCTAGAATTGCTACTTTGTTATTTTTATTTTCAATACCTCTTTTAATTTATACTTTATTTTTTGGTGCAAAAATTAATGATGGAAGCAGATGGATTCGCCTACCTATCATTAATTTAACTATTCAAACAAGTGATTTAGCTAAGCTAGCTTTATTCATGTATCTCTCTCGCACTTTGAGTAAAAAACAGGAAGTGATAAAAGACTTCAAAAAAGGATTCTTGCCTGTCATTATTCCTGTATTCATTATTTGTGGTTTGATTATGCCTGCTAATTTATCAAATGCATTATTAACAGGAGCCACATCACTACTACTTATGTTTATTGGTAGGGTTAGCTTTAAACATATCCTATTAACTATTGGAGTTGCATTGATACCTGTAGTCATTATTATAGGTGTAGCAATGGCAACACATCAAAAAGGCGTTCCTGTTGATAAAGCTGCAGTTGCTGAAAAAATGAAAGGATTTGGAAGATTTGGCACTTGGGTAAGCAGGGTACAAGATTTTATGTATGCCAATGAAAAGGAAGTTCCTTATCAGGTACAACAAGCAAAAATTGCAATTGCTAATGGAGGCATATTTTTTGGATTAGGTCCAGGAAATAGTAGACAAAGAAATTTTTTGCCTCAAGCTTACAATGATTTTATATATGCTGTGATTATTGAGGAATACGGATTAATTGGTGCAGCATTCATCATTTTTATTTATTTAGTTTTTTTATTTAGATGTATCCGAATATTTAGAAGGTGTCCTTATGCTTTTGGTGCATTTATGGCGCTGGGATTAAGCTTTACATTGATCATTCAAGCAGTAGCAAATATGGCAGTGAATGTAAACTTAGTTCCAGTAACAGGAGTGACATTACCACTGGTGAGTATGGGAGGAAGTTCTTACATATTTACATGTTGTTCCATTGGTTTAATACTTAGTGTAGCAAGGAATGTGGAACAATTAGAAGGAAAAGCGCCAGAGGAAATTGAAATTGAAATACCAACAGAAAATAGTCAAACCGAAAATGGAACAACAGCCATTGCATAATACGATAAGAATCATCATTGCGGGTGGTGGAACGGGAGGTCATATCTTCCCTGCCATTGCGGTAGCTAATGCCATTCAGGTGCAACAACCCGAAGCTGTTATTTTATTTGTAGGGGCTAAAGGTAAAATGGAAATGGAAAAAGTGCCGCAAGCTGGCTATGCTATTAAAGGGTTAACGATTGCTGGTTTTAGCCGAACTCATTTATTGAAAAACTGGAGTTTGCCTTTTAAATTATTAAAAAGCTATTTCGAGGTCAAATCCATATTTAATTCTTTTAAACCAAATGCAGTATTTGGAGTGGGGGGGTATTCAAGTTTTCCTGTCTTGAAATATGCGCAAAGTAAAGGGATCGCTACTTTTATTCATGAGTCAAATGCCTTTGCAGGTAAAGCCAATCAATGGTTAGGTGCAGACGCAACATCTATATTTACAGGTACTTCAGGCATGGAAAAGTTTTTTCCGGCTAGTAAAATTTTAGTGACAGGCAATCCAGTGCGAAAAAATATTGTTCAGCATCAGTATACTAAAACAGCTGCCTTATTACAATTTGGATTATTGCCCAATAAAAAGACCATATTAATTATGGGAGGAAGTTTAGGAGCTGCATCAATTAATAAAGTGATACAAAAACATTTGACTGAATTATCTAATGAAGGGGTTCAACTAATTTGGCAAACAGGAAAAACAAATGCCAATCAATATGTGGTGGCCTCGGAACCTTTTAAAAATGTGTACGTATCATCCTTTATTGATAATATGAGTGCTGCTTATGAAGCGGCAGATATCGTGATTAGCAGGTCTGGAGCAATGGCTGTGGCAGAAATTGGAATTGCAGGTAAAGCCGCCATTTTTGTTCCTTATCCGCACGCAGCAGAAGATCATCAAACTTTTAATGCTATGTCATTGGTGCAACAAAATGCTGCTGAAATAGTGAAAGATCAAAATGCAGATACTGAATTGTTTCCTTGTTTACAAAAATTGATACATGATGAAAGCAAAGTAAATACAATGAAACAGCGAATCGCTTCATTTGTGAAGTTAAATGCAGATGAAGTCATAGCAAATGTGATTTTAAAAAATTTTAAGAAATAAATTGATTAAAACGAATATGAATCCATTAACCAATATCAAAAGAATTTATTTCATAGGAATAGGGGGTATCGGCATGAGTGCGTTAGCGCGTTATTTTAATACACAAGGTGTTTATGTTTCTGGATATGATAAAACGCCAACCCCACTCACAGATGATTTACAAAAGGAAGGAATACAAATACACTTTGAAGACGATCTTAATAAAATTGATAAAGAAGCTACTGTTATTGTTTACACCCCTGCAATTCCTGCAGAACATGGAGAATTAAATTATTATAAAGAGCATGGCTATCAAGTGGTTAAAAGAAGTGATGTTTTAAATTGGATCACCGAAAATGCTTTCACCATTGGAATTGCGGGCACACATGGTAAAACTACTACCACCTCTATGACGGCGCATATTTTAAGAGATTCAGGTTATGGGTGCAATGCTTTTTTAGGAGGTATTGCCTCCAATTACGATACTAATTTTTGGAGTCATGAACGAAATGTAGTGGTGGTGGAAGCTGATGAGTATGATCGTAGTTTTTTAAAATTATCTCCTAATATCGCAGTGATTACCGCAGTGGACCCTGATCATTTGGATATTTATGGTACCCCAGAAGAAGTATTGAAAGCATTTGGTCAATATGCAGATAAAATAAAGTCAGGGGGCACTTTAATTCAAAAATGGGGCACGACTGTTGTAACAACAAAAAAAGAAAAAAGTATTCATACATACGGGTATGATAAAAATGACGCTTCTTTTCATACCAAAAATTTAAAAGTGGTAGATGGGTCATATATTTTTGATGTGGTTCATCCCAATGGAACATTACAAGACATCACATTGAATATGGGTGGATTGCATAATGTAGAAAATGCAACTGCAGCTATTGCTATAGCGTTGACTTTAGGTATTGATGATGCTAAAATTAAACAAGCGGTGAGCTCATTTAAAGGAGTGAAACGCAGATTTGAATACAAGGTAAAAACTGCTTCAAAAATTTTAATTGACGACTATGCACATCATCCAGAAGAATTAAATGCATTAATAACTGGAGTGAGGAGTATATTCCCAAACGAAAAAATGGTCTTGGTTTTTCAACCACATTTATACAGTCGCACACAGGATCAGTGCGATGGTTTTGTAGCAACCTTAGATCAAGCAGACGAGGTGATTTTATTACCCATTTACCCAGCAAGAGAGTTGCCTATTCCAGGAGTAACAAGTGAAATGTTGTTACGCAAAATGACTTTATCAAATAAGAAAATAATGAGTAAAGAAGAGTTGTTGAATTGGGCAAAAAATACTTCAGATAAATTAATTGTAATGGCTGGTGCAGGAGATATTGATGCATGCATTATCAAAGTTCAAGCAATTCTTAATTCTGCTTCATGAAAAATTGGAAAACCATATTGATATATTTTCTATGGAGCCTAGCAGGAGTTGCTTTGATTTTTTTATTTGTGATGGCATGGAAATCCAAAACAGAAAAAAAATTAAGTCACGTACAAGTGGATTTGGTGGGCGAAACAACAGCAGCATTATTCATGGATGAAGTTGAAATTAATGCTATTTTAAAAGAACAAGGAGTGAAAGAGGGTGTGCCAGTATCAAGTATCAATTTGACAAGGGTGGAAAATAATTTAGAAAATATTAAATGGATTAAAAACGCAGAATTATTCATTAACAATCAACAGCAGTTTCAAGTTAATATCGAACAAAGAATACCCATTGCTCGCATTTTTACAGTATCTGGATCTTCATTTTATATTGACAGTGAAGGCAGAAGGCTTCCTTTAAAACAGTTGACTGTATTGCGTTTGCCGGTATTTACGGGATTTCCTTCCGACAACGATTTATTATCATTATCGGACAGCTTGTTGTTGAAAGATGTTTTATATTTTTCAAAGACGATTCAAAAAGACACTTTTTTTACTGCACAAATTGCACAAGTACATATTGAGTCTAATGGGGAGTTTCAGTTGATTCCAACATTAGGGGATCACACTGTTATCATTGGCTCGGTGGAAAATTTAGAAGATAAATTAAACAGGCTATATACTTTTTATAAGAAAGTATGGGTACATAGCGGAGTGAATGCCTATCAAGTGATTGATTGTAGGTTTGATCAACAAATAGTGGCTTTAAAAAAAGGAATGCAAGCCATACAGTATGCGCCAGGTACGGTCCCATTTGTGCGCTTAAAGTCGTTGGTGGATTCAGCTTCAAAAGTAGACACCACTAGGGCAAATGCGAAGCTGCCAAGTTCAGCTGCTATTTCAAAACCAGAAACAAAGGTTTTGAAAGATACAGTCAAGGCAAAACCGGTTCTAACTAAGACCATTCAAGTGAAGCCCAGTGGTCTAACATCCTTAAAGCCGCCTGTTCAAAAATTGGCAAAAACTAAAAAAATACTGTCTATTAATAACAATAAACAAAACAATAAAACGTTAAACAATAAGAAGAAGACTGCAAAGGCCATTATGCCTTCAAAGACGACTTCAAACAACAACAACAACTAACAACTAAAAACATAAAAAATGAGTCAAAACGATTCACCCATCATTGTGGGTCTAGATATTGGTACTACCAAGATTGCTGCCATCGCCGGTAGAAAAAACGAGTTTGGCAAATTAGAAATTTTAGGATTTGGTCGCGCCAACAGTAATGGAGTGCAACATGGTCAAGTCTTAAATATTGACCAAACTATTAAAGCCATACAGCAAGCTTTACAAAATTGTCAATTAAGCAATCCTGACTTGGAAATTAACGAAGTGTATGTTGGTATTGCCGGACATCATATTAAAAGTTTACAAACGCGCGGTGACCAAGTACGTCAGGACGCAGAAAATGAAATTCAAGCTTGGGAGATTGATCAATTAATCAATAATCAACGTAAAACTTTTATTCCAGCAGGGGATCAAATAATAGATGTCATTCCTCAAGAGTTTCATGTAGATAATAATCAAAATATCAAAGATCCAATTGGGGTGAATGGGGTTAAAGTGGGTGCTAACTTTTTAATATTAACAGGGGATCGTAACGCGATACGTAATATCAATCGTTCCGTAGAACGCAGTGGATTAACTACTAAGGATTTGGTATTACAACCATTGGCATCGGCAAGTGCAGTAATGAGTGATATTGATTTAGAAGCAGGAGTTGCCATCTTAGATATTGGTGGAGGTACCAGTGATTTAGCTGTTTTTTATGATGGTATATTGAAGCATACCGCAGTCATTCCATTTGGAGGTGAAAATATTACCAATGATATTAGAATGGGATTGGGTGTATTGAAAAGCCAGGCTGAAGCCATGAAAGTTCAGTTTGGAAGTGCATTAGCGGATGAGGCAAAAGCCAATGCCTATGTGACTATTCCAGGTTTAAAAGGAATGCCAGCGAAAGAAATTAGTGTAAAAAGTTTAGCAGGTATTATTCAAGCAAGAATGAGTGAGATCCTTGATTTTGTTACATATCATTTAAAGCAAGTGGGTTTAGATAGTCGCATGTTAAATGGTGGGGTAATTTTAACTGGAGGGGGTTCTCAATTAAAACATTTGATTCAATTGACGGAATATATTACTGGTTTAAATGCACGTATTGGTTTGCCCAATGAGCATTTAGCTCCTAACCATATTGATGAACTTAAAAAGCCAATGTATTCCACATGTATTGGGTTGATTTTAAAAGGATACAACGATTACGAGCAAAATTATAAGGTATTTACAGAGACTTATAAGCGTGTAGAAGTGCCTAAATCTTTGACAGTAAATCAACCTACTGCAGCTAATGGATTAACCAGTCAAAAGGTTGAAAAGCCAGTAGTAGCAACTACCTTGACCCCTGAACAAATCGAAAAAAGAAAGTCTAAATTCTGGGATCGCTTTAAAAACAACTTAATTGAAATTTTTAGCGAAGAAGAAGACAAACCATTGCATTAAGAATTACCCACATTGTGGATATATATTTTAATGTAAAACGTTGAAATCAAGTAATTTAGGCGCACTAACAACTAACTAACTAACTAACCATCTCTCTAACCCATCTAAAAACAAAAGAATGATTCAATTTGACTTACCCAAACAAAAATCATCCATAATTAAAGTCCTCGGTGTAGGCGGCGGCGGAAGCAATGCCGTTAACTTTATGTTTAAGCAAGATATTGAAGGAGTTGATTTTATTATTTGTAACACCGATTCAAAAGCAATTGAACAAAGTGATGTTCCAAATAAAATTCAATTAGGACCGCATTTAACTCAAGGGCTAGGAGCTGGTGCAGATCCTTCTGTTGGAAAATTAGCTACTGAAGAATCTTTAGAAGAAATAAGAAAAATTTTAGAAGTAAATACACGCATGGCATTCATCACTGTGGGTATGGGTGGTGGAACTGGAACAGGTGGTGCTCCCATCATTGCAAAAATTTGTAAGGATTTAGGCATATTAACAGTGGGTATTGTAACAACCCCGTTTGGTTTTGAAGGGCCTCGTCGTCAAAAGCAAGCTGAAGAAGGAATCAATCAATTAAAACCTTTAGTAGATACTTTATTAGTGATTTCAAATGATAAATTACGCGTTCAATATGGTAATTTAAAAATGAAAGAAGCATTCACTAAAGCAGATAATGTATTAGCAACTGCGGCCAAGTGTATCACCGATGTGATTAATAGCCGTGGCCATATAATAGTTGACTTTGCCGATGTTTGTACGGTGATGAAAAATGGTGGAGTAGCTATTTTAGGAAAGTCAGAGGTAGAAGGTGAAAATAGAGCACAAAGGGCTATTGAAGAAGCGTTAAATTCTCCTTTGTTAAATGACAATGATATTAAAGGCGCAAAATGGATTTTATTAAATATAAATAGTGCCGAAGGCGATCATGAATGCACCATGGATGAATTAGAAACTATTAACGCCTATTTACGTGAGCGTACGGGTGAAAATTCTGATGTTATTATGGGTATGGGTTATGACGAAACCTTAGGACAAAAAATTGGAATTACTTTAATTGCAACTGGTTTTGAAGGCAAGGATCCATTTAAAAAGGATGAACCAAAAAAAGCGGAGGCTCCTATTGAAGAAAAGATTGTCATGACTTTGGTGACTGAAGAAGCTGCAAAATTGCCAGAAGTGGCGCCAGTAGCTGAATCTGTTATTGAAGAGCAAATCATTGAGGAGCCAATGAATGAAGTTCATGATGACAATGAAAATGACAATCATTTTGTTTTAGATACCACTTTGGCTTCAGAAAATACAATTGTATTATTTGAATCTGAAGAAATAATAGAAGAGCCAATAGCGCTTCAACAAGTTGAAATGGAAATGGAAGCCCCTGAAGAAATCGCGGAAGTTTCTATATCAGCTATGGAAAGTATAGAGCTTGAAAGCTATATGCCTTCTTTAATGGAAGAGGAAATACATGAAGGAACAAATGAAGAAGCACATGAGGAAGATGTTATGTTGGATGAAATATTAAATGAAGAAGTGGAAGAAGAAATGATAGAGGAAGAAGAAATGTTTGCATTAGACATGGAAGCTCCTGCTCCTTTAGACTATTCTACTGAATTTATTTTAAGTAAACCCACTAATATTTATGCAGATGCTTCAGAAGATCATTTGGAAGAAGCAGCAGTGAATGAAGTTTCCGAAGATTTAACACAACAGG
>JAFMJX010000276.1 GCA_017853235.1 Chitinophagaceae bacterium
AATGTAAATAGCAGGTACTGCTAATATAACATGTTGATTTTCAGATATTTGAATTGAAGAAGATAATAAATCATTTAATAATTGTTCTGCTTCTGCCAAACTTAAATTCATCTTCCAATTAGCAGCTGCTATTTGTTTTCTCATAAAATCATTTCTTTTAAACTTAAATCCTTGTTATTTGCGCTGCAAAACTACTTAAAATTTGCCTGATTTAAGTCATTTAGAAGTTGGAATGATGGCTTGGCAGTTTTTTATGTAAATAGGCTAAAACTTCCTTTTCCTCAGCAGTGATTTCAAAGCCTTTTAATTTTTTCCAATTATTGATATCATCAATTGCTTTGTTGAATTGATAGCCTGACACAATACCCCAAGTAAAATTGGGTAAATACTTAGGAAGTAATCCATTTCCAAAAATATTAGCACTTACTCCAACATAAGAACCCGTATTGATACTCGATTGGATTGCAAAACGACTATAATCTCCCATCAACATTCCCATTTTTTGTCCTACTGTTTCCCAAATTTGTTTTGCTTCATTCCACATTTGAACTTTTCCGGCAGTATTTTTAATGTTACTATTACAAGTTCCAGCGCCCAAATTACACCAATGTCCTATGATACTATCTCCTAAATATCCTTCATGTCCTTTGTTGGAGAAGCCTAATAAAATTGAATTTTTTATTTCTCCACCTGCTAAACAATAAGGCCCTACTGTAGTAGAACCATAAATACTGGTATTCATTTTCACAACTGCTTTTTCGCCCAACACGAAAGGACCTCTTATGGAAGCGCCTTCCATAATCATTGCATCTTTGCCAATATAAATAGGGCCTGTACTTGCATTCAAGTTGGCACAAAAAATTTGGGCGCCAGGTTCAACAAAAATATTTTTAGAGGCTACAACTCTATTACTACCATCTATTAAAGCAGATTTGTTTTTATGGACAAAATTGAAATCTTGATGAATTAAAGTTGGGTGCCATTTTAAAATATCAAAGGCGTCATTTATAAATTGTGCATTTTCATAATTTATGGGAGGAAATTCTGCTAACAATATTTTTTCGAATTGACGCTCAGTGGTATGTGTTGCAATCCATTTCCCAGTCGTACTAATTAATTTTTCACCTTCTTTTAAAGATATAATTTGAGCCACTACATGTTCATCAGGAACGCATGTTGCATTTATAAAAATGGCAGGTTCCTTACTCTCAAAAAAAGCAGAATGGGGATATAAATTTTGTAAATATGCGGCCGTGAATATGCTACATTCTGCTTTTATGTATTGCTCCCATCTTTCTTGAATGGAATAGATCCCAATTCTTAGATTGGCTAAGGATTGGGTATAACTAAAGGGGTAAAATTTGTCTCTATCTGCAAGGTCTACTATAACATATTGCATACATTCTATTTAATACATAAAAGTAAAACAAGTTAGAGGATTTATCATATTTCCTTACAGATGTTCATATTATGCTTATTTTTGTGTTCTTAAAATTCAATTTATGCAATTTGGTTATTTTAACTATCCTACACCTGCCAATGAACCTGTTTTATCCTATGCTCCGGGTTCTGCCGAAAAATTAGCACTTAAAAAAGCCTTGGCCGATTTAAAGTCTAAAACTTTAGATATACCCATGTACATAAATGGAAAAGAAGTGCGAACTGGTGAAAAAGTCGCTATTCATCCGCCTCATGAAAGACAACATGTTTTGGGTCATTTTCATGCAGGGAATAAGAAGCATGTAGAACAAGCAATAGCATCCGCATTACAAGTTAGAACTTCTTGGGCCAACATGAGTTGGGAAGCAAGAGCACATATATTTTTAAAAGCGGCAGATTTATTAGCTACAAAATATCGTTTTGAAATGAATGCAGCTACTATGTTAGGACAAAGTAAGAATGCGTTTCAAGCAGAGATAGATGCAGCGTGCGAGTTGATTGATTTTTTAAGATTTAATGTTCATTTTTTAAGTGAAATTTATAAACAACAACCTGTTTCTGCACCAGGAATTCATAATCGTATGGAATGGCGTGGATTAGAAGGTTTTGTATTGGCAATTACACCATTTAATTTTACAGCAATTGGTGGAAACCTTCCTGCATCAGCCGCCATGTGTGGTAATGTTGTAATTTGGAAAGCAGCCAACACACAAATTTATTCTGCGCAATTATTTATGCGTATTTTACAAGAAGCTGGATTGCCTGATGGTGTGATTAATTTAGTATATGTGGATGGCCCAACAATTGGAAATACCTGCTTTACACATCCTGATTTTGCTGGGGTACATTTCACAGGATCCACAGGTGTGTTTAATCATATGTGGAAACAAATTGGAGAGAACATTTCAAAATATAAATCCTATCCAAGAATTGTTGGCGAAACTGGAGGTAAAGATTTTGTATTAGCACACCCTACTGCCAATGTTGATGCGGTTGTTACTGCTTTAGCTAGAGGCGCATTTGAATACCAAGGTCAAAAATGTTCAGCTGCTTCACGTGCCTATATTCCTAAAAATATTGCAGAAGAAGTGAAAACTAAATTAGTTAAGGCAGTGAAGTCAATGAAAATGGGCACTGTTGAAGACTTCGGCAATTTTGTAAATGCAGTCATTGATGAAAAATCTTTTGACAATATTGCTGCATATATTAGTAAAGCAAAAAAAGATAAGATCGGAAGAGCGTC
>JAFMJX010000040.1 GCA_017853235.1 Chitinophagaceae bacterium
ATGGTCAACACATCCTTGGAGCCTTGAAAATGATTGTCCTCAATGCTTTCTTTGCTTAATGGAATAAATTTACTTTTATCACTAGTGGTGCCGCTACTTTTTGCAAACCATTGTACCGGGGTATTCCACAACACGCTATCTTCTCCCTCCATGATTCGATCTATATAGGGCTTCAGGTCCTGGTATTCGTGGATGGGGATGGTGGCCTTGAAGCTTCTAATATTAAATAGCCCACTCATATTATACTTACGTCCAAAATGGGTATACTGCCCGTGGGTAATTAAATCCTGTAATGTTTCGCGCTGAGCTGCAATAGGGTCGTTCACCCAATGCTCAATTCGCCAATAACGTAATCGAGCCAATCTTGACAGTGCGGGGCTGAAAATCTTCATAGGTATAGCACAATATAAGCCATACGCTTTAAATATTTAACGAATAAGTCCAATAATTGATTAGGGTTGAGGGGTCTTATTACCCATTTCAATGATCCAATCCTTGCGTTTTAATTCAAAGTTAGTTCCTAAATATAAACGACGTACTTGGTCATCTTCTGCCAACTCTTCTGCCGTTCCATGTTTAAATATTTTTCCTTCTATTAATAAATAAGCGCGATCGCAAATAGACAATGTTTCATTGACATTATGATCTGTTATTAATATTCCAATGTCTTTTAATTTTAAACGGGCGACTACAGATTGAATGTCTTCAACTGCGATAGGATCCACGCCAGCAAAGGGCTCATCTAATAAAATAAACTTAGGGTCAACTGCTAAAGCGCGCGCAATTTCGGTACGTCTGCGTTCTCCACCACTTAAGCTGTCACCATTATTATCTCTTACTTGATGTAAATTAAATTCATCTAATAAACTTTCTAATTTATGTTCACGTTCACCTTTGGTAAGTTTGGTCATTTCCAACACTGCCATAATATTATCGGCGACTGATAACTTACGAAATACACTTGCTTCCTGAGGTAAATATCCCAATCCCATTTGAGCACGTTTATACATAGGTAGTTTCGTGATATCTTCTTCATTTAAAAACACACGGCCTTCATCGGGCGCAATCAACCCTACCACCATATAAAAGGTAGTGGTTTTACCAGCTCCATTAGGTCCCAATAAACCCACGATTTCACCTTGCTTCACCGAAATGCTCACCTGGTCCACTACTTTGCGGCCTTTATATTGCTTTATTAATTTGTCGGTATGTATAGCGAGTATCACAGTATATATTTATACAAAAATAAGGGTAAATCAAGGATTTGACTCATTGGAAACTAATATTAACTATTTTTGTATTCTATGCACGTAACAGAACATTTAGCTAAAGCAAAAGACACCCTGGTGTCTTTTGAAGTATTACCTCCTTTAAAGGGAAAAACCATCACATCCCTATATGAGCATTTGGATCCTTTAATGGAATTCAATCCTTCTTGGATTAACGTTACCTACCATCGTAGTGAAACCATGTTTAAAAAACAAGCGGATGGTACTTTTGAAAAAGTAGATGTGCGTAAGCGTCCGGGAACCGTAGGAATTTGTGCGGCCATCATGAATCATTATAATATTGATGCTGTTCCTCATATTATTTGTGGTGGATTTACCAAACGTGAAACGGAAGATGCTTTAATTGATTTACAATTTTTAGGAATTGATAATGCTTTGATTTTACGTGGGGATGCAGCAAAAAACGAAGCCAGCTTTGAGCCCGAAGTGAATGGTAATAAATATGCAATTGATTTATTAAAGCAAGTGGGCCAACTCAATCAAGGTATTTATTTAGATAAAGATATTTTGAATGGAGGAAAAACTAATTTTTGCATGGGCGTAGCTGGATATCCAGAAAAACATTTTGAAGCACCCAATTTTGAAATTGATTTGCAAAAAACAAAAGATAAAGTGGATGCTGGCGCAGAATATATTATGACACAAATGTTTTTTGATAACAGTAAATATTTGGCCTACGTAAAAGCCTGTCGTGATGCGGGTATCACAGTACCTATTATACCAGGATTAAAACCTATTACAAATAAAAAGCAGTTAACTATTTTACCTCGTATATTTCATGTGGATATTCCTACGGATTTATCCAATGCCATCAACAAATGCAAAACCGATGCAGATTGTGAAAAAGTAGGTACAGAATGGTTGATTCAACAAAGCAAGGAATTAAAAGCAGCAGGCGCTCCTGTATTACATTATTACACTTTAGGAAAACCCAAAGTAATTAAGGATGTAGTAAAAGCTGTTTTTTAATTTAGCACCTTATCGTATCTATTTTTATTTATTCGCTTTTTTCGCCGTGTTTACAATAAAGTCATTGAACTGTTCAATGCTTAAATTTTTGGCTATAATCCGCTTGCCCGAATCTAATAAATAAAAAGTGGGTGTTTTAAACACATCGTACAATTGTCGAATGGTTGTAGGACGACCTTCTTTAATTTCTTTAGTTAAATCTGCTTCTGTTTGATACGCATTGGTCCATCCTTCTAAATGATGATCTTTAATAAATGTTTTCCAGGCGGCTATTTCTTTGTAATTGATATTCACCGACAACACATTGATTTGATAATTTTTCCAAATGGCTTTGTAAAAAGAATCAAGGCGAGGAATTTCTACTTTACAGTGGCTACAAGTGGGATCCCAAAAGGCAATGAAAGTGTAGGGCGCTTTGATGTCATACAGTGAAATCTTTTTATCCTGTACATCGTTTAAAACCAATGCAGGAGCGGCTAATCCCAACTGATTGGCCATCATGCTATAAGCACGATCGGTGATTGAACGACGGGATGCTTCATTTAATAAAACAGTATCTCCTTTGGCAAAAAAGTTTTGATAAATATGTAAAAACACTTTATCCTGTCCCATAAATTCAGGACTAATATATTTATTGGTGAACTTGAATAACAAGAAAGGAAAAATTTCTTTCCCTGTTTTAGCAACGGTCAACATGTATTGCACTTCTTCAATAATACTATCTGGTTCACGCGATACATAATTTTTAAAATACTCGTCTAACTTCGCTTCAAAAAAAGGAGTACGTACCAGCCTGTCATCATTAAATATCACATCATCCCAAAAATGATTTTTGATAAAATAAAATGGATACAGTGAATCTGCTTTTCCATTCACTATGGGAATGGCAGGTGCATCTGGTCTTTGCATGACGTTTAGGAAAAAAGCAGTCATGGACTTAGGTTGATTTTTAATCACACTCTGACGTTTTTCCACCAATTCTTTTTTCTTAGCATTGTATTGATCTGTGATGGAAGTAGAATCTGCTTTGGAAGTAGCCGCTTTAAATTTAGTTTCTAATTCATTTAATTGACTTCCTATGGTATTCATGGATTTTGAATACTCTTTAAATACATCATTTTCTTTACTGCCAGTAATGGTTACATCTGTTAAATGTAAAGTGTCTGCAACAATTTTAAAATGTTGTGCGTCGTCTACTAAAAAATCAAATAAAATGGAATACTTAGGCGATACTACAAAATAGATACCTGGAGTAAGTTTGTTTTTTGATTCAAAAACACCTTCGCTTTTTTCATTCAACAAAGTAGAATCTGCTAACACTCTACTATTGCCATAGTTGGTTCCTAAATATATTTTAGTATTTTGATATGGCTTCAAAGTGATCTGAATGGAATGTCCAACCGAAGCGGTGCCAGCTGTTTTCTTTGCTTGAGCTTGGCCTAGGAAGGGAAGCGATAATAAAATACCTATTATTAAAGCGCTTAAAGGGAGAATTTTTTTCATGGTATGGTTCATAATGAATAAGTCTTATCTATATTGAAAAGTAAAAATCTCAAAAGGTTTGTAAAAATAACATAATAAGTATAAATCTGCTTACAATTAGTAGCCCCTTTTACTATTAATTTAATGTTAGGATAGTACCTTTGTTTCCGTGAGAAAAAATAAGCCGGTCACTATACTAGAAAAAGTAACTATTGAGGATTATGCTGCCGAGGGTAAGTCATTAGCCAGAGTGAATGGTAAAGTCATTTTTGTGGAAGCGGCAGTTCCAGGAGATGTAGTAGACATACAATTGCAAAAAAATAAAGCAGATTGGGGCGAAGGGTTTGTGAAAAAATTTCATACTTACTCTTCGTTAAGAGTAACCCCTTTTTGTAGTCACTTTGGAGTGTGTGGGGGTTGTCAATGGCAGATGCTTCCTTATGAACAACAATTGGTATATAAGCATCAACAAGTAGTGGACAATTTAAAACGTATTGCAAAAATTCCATTACCTGTAATTCCTTCTATTTTGGGTGCGCCCGAAACGCAGGGATATCGTAATAAAGTAGAATATACTTTTGCAACGGAAAAATTTATACCCTTTGAAGATTTTAAAGCGATGAAGGCAGCAGGTACCGAACCTTTTAAAACACCCGGTGCAGGTGGCTTTCATGCCAGAGGTTTTTTTGAAAAAGTAGTGGAGATAGATACTTGCTATTTACAATCAGAGCCTACTAATTTAATGCGTAAGGCGGTCGTGAATTTTGCGATGGAACATCAAATGCCTTTTTACAATATTAAACAACATCAGGGTTGGTTGCGTAATATGTTTGTACGTAATACAACGCAAGGGGAATGGATGGTAAATATTATTTTAGGATATGAAGCAAAAGAGGAAAGAGAGCAGTTACTAAAAATGTTATTAGAGCAGTTTCCTCAAATCACTACCCTGTTGTATACTATTAATACAAAGCGTAATGATAGTATGCAGGACTTAGTTCCTAAAGTATATCATGGGACAGGATATATCACCGAAAAACTAGAAGATTTTTCATTTAAAATAAGCCCTAAGTCTTTTTTTCAAACCAATTCTAAACAGGCAGAACGTTTGTATCAAGTAACACGTGATTTTGCCGAATTATCCGGGAAGGAAATAGTGTATGATTTGTATTGTGGTACAGGAAGCATTGGTATTTTTTGTAGTAAAAAAGCAAAAAAAATTATTGGTGTTGAGTTTGTAGCAGAAGCAATCGAAGACGCAAAACAAAACGCTCAATTAAATCAATTAAAGGATACTGCTTTTTTTGCGGGTGATGTAATTGATATTTGTAATGATGATTTTTTTGAAATGCATGGTAAACCAGATGTAATCATTACCGATCCACCAAGAGCAGGCATGCATGAAAAGTTGGTTAAAAAACTATTGGATATGGAAGCGCCCTTGATCGTATATGTGAGTTGTAATCCAGCCACTCAAGCAAGAGACTTATCTTTATTGAGTGAAAAGTATACAGTGACTAAAATACAGCCAGTAGATATGTTCCCGCATACTTTACATATTGAAAATGTAGTTCAGTTAAAAAGAACAGATTTAATTTAATAATACATGACCCAATTTAGACCTACCCGATTTGAAGTATTACCAGTGATAATTAAAAATTTATTAATCATAAATGGATTAATGTTTTTAGCTCAAAATACTTTTGCAGGTCCTACTAGTACATTTTCATTGGAAGATATTTTTGCTTTACATGCCTGGCAAAGTAGTTTATATCGCCCATGGCAACTCATTACACATATGTTTTTGCACGGTGATTTTAGCCATATATTAGGAAACATGTTTGCCTTATGGATGTTTGGTTCTATCTTAGAAAATGTATGGGGGCCTAAACGTTTTTTACTATTTTACATGTTGTGTGGTGTGGGTGCCGCGGTAATACATTTGCTCATTTTATCTTATGAATTTATTCCTTTAGTAGATCAATATGAAAATTTATTGATGTTGAGTAAATCCAATGCTGCTGGATTTAATGAGGCTGTTTTAGCTTTTTCAAAAGCACATCAAATTCCACTGGCGCGTATTTTAAATGACAATCATGTGAGTTTGTCAACTCCAGGTTTAGCGCCACAATTAATGGACTTGATTACCTCTTTTTATCATAAATCTTTAAATACGGCAACCTTAGGAGCCAGCGGTGCCGTGTTTGGTATATTAATTGCATTCGTTTATTTATTTCCCAACACCTACATCTATATTTATTTTTTATTCCCTATTAAAGCAAAGTGGTTGGGTATTGCATATTTTGCTTTTGAATTGTATAAAGCACTAGAAAATTCAGCAGGAGATAATGTGGCAAGATGGGCACATGTGGGTGGTGCTATCGTTGGATTTATATTAGTATTTATTTGGAAAAAAAGAGACAATCAACACCGTTTTTATAATTAAATATGGAAAACCCGACACCTATCAAACCCTTATTGGGGGCAGATAACAATGCCTTAGTAGCTATCTTAGGAATCAACTTATTGGTAGTGGCTTTAATGGGTTTTTTAAAAATCATTTATTATTTAAATAGCCTGCCTTTAGAAGATTTTTACAGCCAAGTATTTCATGTGTTTACCTTGTCACCCAGCACGAGTGTCACTCTGATGAGGCCTTGGACCCTATTTACTTTTAATTGGATTCATGATGGATTTTGGAGCGTCTTTACTTCTATGATTTGGTTTGTCTTTTTTGCAGATGTTTTACAAAACAATCAAAGCAACAAACATTTATTTCCCATTTATTTTTATAGTGGACTATCAGCAGGTATTACCTATTTTATTTTAAGTCACTTTACTGTTATGCCAGCACCTTTAATGGGGGCGACTGTTTCAGTGACCGCAATTGCAGTGTCTATACTAGTAATTTGTCCAAATTATAAAATATTTCAAAGTATTAAAGGAGGAGTTCCGGTGAAGTTTATAGTGCTATTGTATTTGGCATTACAAGCGGTGTTTTTAAAAACACATGCATGGTCCGAAATTTTCATTACGTGCATCGCAATGGCTTCCGCTTTGTTTTATGGACTGTTATTAAAAAAGGGCGTGGATTTAGGAAAATGGATGCATAATTTATTACATTGGGTAAACAAATCAGCATCGCCCAAGTAAGGATGGCAAAAAAATCACGCATACGCATCTTTGGAAAAAAAATAATATTAATGCTTCACTTGTTGGTGACAATTTTATTATTGTATCCAATTTATATTCAACCTTTACCACTTATTTGGATCAATGGTTTTTTAACCTTGATAGCACCCTATTTAATTGCGGTTGAAATTTTATTTTTAATTTTTTGGTTGATCGCAAAGCCATTGTTATCATTGATTTCTGTAGGAGCTTTAGCTTTTGCTTGGACTGTTGTAGCTGCCGTGTTTGCCTGGCATCCAGGATCGGTAGCGGCACTTAAAAAAAAGGAAAATTCTTTAAGAGTACTTAGTTGGAATGTGAAAGGGTTTAATGGCAATCAACCTGGAAAGAGCACTTTAAAATTACTTACACAGGACATTGCGTATTCTATTCAAAAATGGAATCCCGATTTAATTTGTTTGCAAGAATACAATACCAATGATCGCCCTAATGATATTGCCAATCATGCGAGTTATTTTAATAAAAATTACCCATTTAATTTTTTTTCTAAGGATTATCAAATTGCAGGTAATGATTATTTCGCTGGCTGTATTATTTTTTCCAAGTATCCTATTATACAAGCACAAAGAATGGCTTATACCAATCAGGAAGCGCTCATTTATGTAGATGTATTAAAAGGGGATGATACCGTAAGAATATTCACTACGCATTTAGCTTCTTATCGATTTAAACCCAATGATTACGAAACAATAGATGAAACTGCCGAATCTAAAGCCATCAACATAAAAGGAAAAATGGCAGTGGTGAGAAAAATGAAACAAGCTTTTGTAGAACGTGCAGTGCAAGCACAACTGGTACAATCATTTTTACAAAAAACGCCATATCCATCTATCATGACAGGGGATTTTAATGATGTTCCGGGATCTTATACGTACACCACTATAAAAGGTGATTGGCAGGATGCTTTTTTACAAAAGGGATTAGGGATTGGTGCCACCTACTTGGGGATTTCACCCACTTTACGCATTGATTATATTTTTGCGAATAGTCATTGGAAAGTGAAAGCTTGGGAGTCGGTGGACGAAAATTTAAGTGATCATCATATGATTCTTGCGGACCTTCAATTGATCAAGAATTAACCTACTATTTTACTTAAAATAAAATATCTTTGAGGCAATAATTACTATGCCACTTCAATTTTATAATTCACTAACAAGACAAAAGGAAGTTTTTGAGCCTTTAAATGCCCCTTATGTGGGTATGTATGTTTGTGGACCAACAGTAAGTGGTGAAAGTCATTTAGGACATGCACGACCCTTTATCACATTTGATGTAGTGTATCGTTATTTATTACACAAAGGATATAAAGTTCGCTATGTTCGTAATATTACCGATGCTGGACATTTTGAAGAAGAAGGCAAAGCAGCCGAAGATAAAATTAGTTCAAAAGCAGTTTTAGAAAAATTAGAACCCATGGAACTAGTGCAAAAGTATACGCACTTATATCATTGGGCAATGGAGCAATTTAATAATTTACCTCCGAGTATTGAACCTACTGCCACCGGTCATATTGTTGAACAAATTGAAATGATTAAAACCATTATGGAAGATGGGTATGGTTATGAGGTAAATGGTTCGGTTTATTTTGATGTGGTCAAGTATAATGATGATTATTCTAAAAAAAATCAACCCTACGGAATTTTAAGTGGCCGTAATTTAGAAGATCAATTAGATACTACTCGTGAGTTAGACAATCAAGAAGAGAAAAAAAATAAAGTAGATTTTGCTTTGTGGAAAAAAGCGCCTCCTGAACATATCATGCGTTGGCAAAGTCCATGGGGAGAAGGCTTTCCGGGATGGCATATTGAATGTTCTGCCATGGCTACTAAATATTTAGGCAAACGTTTTGATATTCACGGCGGTGGAATGGATTTGCAGTTTCCGCATCATGAATGTGAAATTGCACAAAGTACAGTTTGCAATCATGAAATTCCAGCACGTTATTGGTTGCATAATAACATGATTACGATCAATGGTCGTAAAATGGGAAAAAGCTATAATAACGTAATTAAGTTAAGTGAATTATTTGATGGCTCGCATCCTATCTTAACACAAGCATACGCTCCTATGACAGTACGCTTCTTTATTTTACAAAGTCAATATAGAGGCACTTTAGATTTTAGCAACGAAGCATTACAAGCTTCTGAAAAAGCATTGCGTCGACTAATGGAAGCCTATGAGTGGTTGAAAGGGCAAACATTTACGGCGGGCTCCCATGGCACTGACGCTTCTTTAGATGCACAATTAAAAACCTGGGTAGGGGAATTAGAAACTTTCATGGATGACGATATGAATACTGCGAAAGTGGTGGCAAATTTATTTGAAATCATACCTTCCATTAATTCTCTTAAGGATAAACATATTGCAGCAGATGCTGTTTCGGGTAATACCTGGTTATATGTCCAAGAACAACTTATTTTATTCATTGAAAATATCTTGGGATTAAAAATAGATAATGGCGCCAATCATCAACAGCTTACTGGCGTGATTGAATTGTTAATTGAAATTCGTAAGGATGCAAAGTCTCGCAAGGATTTTGCGACCAGCGATAAAATACGTAATCAATTAGCGGGAATGGGAATTCAACTTAAGGATGAGAAAGACGGCAGCATGTCATACACGTTTTCTTAGTTTACCCTTTTTAGTTTAAGCAAGGTTTTGTTATTTTTTGCTTCTACATTAATACGTTTAATGCTTCTACTTTAATACGGATTAATGATCACAATCATCGGCATGCGCGTGATTATGCATACGACAACTGTTGTGATTATTAATGTGTGCAATAATGATAAAAAATGCAGCAGGAAATAAAAGAATTATCTCAATTTCTCTAAAAATCATCCGGCTCAGCATTAAAGTAATTCCAAGACTAAACAAAACAATTGGCTTAAAAGAATGGTGGTGCTTTTTATAGCCATGATATAGGGAATAGGCTCCAATACCAAAGGAAAGTAGAATCATGCCTAATTCAAATTGGGTGTTGTGTAAAATATTAATACCCAACAACGGAAGGCTACTAAAAAATAAAGGAAGTAAAGCACAATGTATGGCACAGGCCAATGAAGTGCCCACTCCTATTGCATCCCAATTCCAATTTTTAAACATACTGTAAAGATAGCTCAAAGCAGGGTTCCCCTAAAATAATATTACCTTTGACCTAGAAAAAGCGAATCAATATGTCTAAGAAAACTGGATTTTATCTTTTATTTTTTACTGTTTTAGTGGTTGGTTTTTATTATTTCTTATTTCAAGGCACCGACAACTGGAAAGTGAAAATGCCTGTATTAAGTTACGTACAACCCTTTCAATTTAAAAACCAGGATGGAAATAATTTCACAGATAAGGACATGCTTCATAAAATAACTGTGGTAGAATATTTTTTCACGACCTGTAAAGGCATATGTCCAAAGTTAAATACCAACATGAAGGATATTTATGAAGTGTATAAAAACGAGCCCGATTTTCAGATTGTTTCACATACCTGCAACCCTGGTACAGATTCGGTTTCGGTCCTAAAACATTATGCCGATTCCTTACAAGTGAATACAAAAAAATGGATTTTTTTAACGGGACGCAAGGATAGTTTATATCAAATGGCAAGAGGATCTTATTTATTAGATGATCCTAAAAACAATGTTGAAAAAATTGAAGATCAATTCATACACACACAATTTTTTGCTTTAGTAGATAGAGAAGGAAAAATACGTGGTAAAATATATGATGGATTAAAAAGCTTGGAAGTAGAGCAACTTAAACAAGACATCTCTAAACTATTAAAAGACAAATAACACCATGATATTAGTTACAGGGGCCAGCGGATTAGTAGGCATGCATTTGGTAAAGTCTTTATTGGCTAAGGAAAAAAAGGTGGTGGCTCTGTATCGTCAACAAATACCCAGCTTTGAAGGTGCGCAACAAGTGAAATGGATTCAAGGAGATATTTTAGATGTGGTTTCTTTAGCTCAAGCAATGCAAGGGGTGCAACAAGTATATCATTGTGCTGCGATTGTGTCTTTTGCTCCCAAGGACCGAGACAAAATGTTACAAGCCAATCGGGAGGGTACCGCGAACGTGGTAAATGCTTGTTTACATCATGCCATTCAAAAATTAGTATACGTAAGTTCGGTAGCAGCACTAGGTCGTATTAGAGAAGATGCACCTGTAGATGAAACTGCAAATTGGACACCCCAATCAAGCAATAGCGTTTATGGACAATCTAAGTTTTTAGCCGAAATGGAAGTATGGCGCGGAATGGCCGAAGGCTTAAAAGTAGCTATCGTTAATCCTGTTATTATTTTAGGCGCCGGGGATTGGAACAAAGGATCTTCTGAAATTTTTAAATCGGCTTATCATTCATTTCCTTGGTATACCACTGGTGTGAGTGGTTTTGTAGATGTCATGGATGTAATAGATGCAATGCAATTATTAATGGATAGCCCAATTCAAGGGGAGCGTTATATTATTAGTGCCGAAAATGTGAAATACCAAGAAGTATTTTCATTGATAGCTTCACGTTTTAATAAACGCCCGCCTTATAGAAGAGTGACTCCTTTTTTAGCAGCGATTGTTTGGAGATTAGAAGCGGTGAAGGGTTGGTTGACAGGAAAGTCTCCATTATTAACTAAAGAAACAGCCGCTACAGCACAAGCGGTGGTTCACTTTGATAATCGTAAATTTTTAAATGCATTTCCTGATTTTAAATACCGTTCTATACCAGATAGTATTCAACGCATATGTGGTGAGTTGAAGGCATTGCATCAGTTACCATCCTAATATTAGGAGGTCATCACTTTTTTCCAAAGTTCGGGGATACGACGTATCCAAACATATTGTCTTTTAACAATAGAAGCTTCTTCTGCAGGAAATCCCATATAAACTTTATTGGCTTCTAGGGAACCGGTCACTCCAGAATGGCCTAATACCGTCACATTTTCACCAATCGTAATCGTCTTTGTGACGCCCACTTGACCCC
>JAFMJX010000277.1 GCA_017853235.1 Chitinophagaceae bacterium
TCCACTTTAAAAGAGGCCTGATGTACGGTGGCGGCACCCATTAGCACTGGGTTTTCGATACGTCCACTAAAATGTATGGAACCATCTGCTTTTCCATCTAAATTAGTTAATACACCCCCAATAAACTGTTGCACCAAGCTAAATTTTGAATGATTCAAATGAAGTGTGGCATCAAGTGGTTGCGTACTGTCGTTAATATTATAAGTGCCTTCTGCTGATAAGTTGTATTCAATATTGGGAATCGTGAAATTAAATGGAACGAGACCTGTAGCTTTAAAATAGGAAGCATTTAATAAGGTGCGTCCTATCATTTCATTGTTAAAACTAAATTGATCAATATTTAAACTACTATTAAGTTCAAAATGATCTAAGATATTTTTAAAATAAACTTTACCATTAGTGACGCCTTCTAGTTGAGGGTAAGAAAAAAGAATTTTAGTCATATCGCCTAAAATCACATTTTTAAGCTCCATTTGCAATAAATTATTGCTGGCATTGCTGAAGAGAATTTCTTGAATCCCTTGAGATAACCGAAGTTTTTTAGCTTCGGTATGATTGGTTCTTATAATAAGTTCGCCTCCGTTGTCAATTACCCATTTCTTTTGATTGAGGACAAAATAGGAGGGTTGCCATTGCAGTGCAATTCCATCTGAAAAAGTATTGATGATATTTTTAAAATGTATTTGTTGCAATGCGCTTTTGCCAGATGCTTCTAACTCCAATATGGATTTATCATTCACGGTAGAAATGCTTAATATGGGTTGCGTGAAACTAATACTATCGGTCACAGCAAATGCTTTTGCTTGGATAGATAGCTTTAAGCTGTCTTTGTCTCCTTTTGCAATGATATTCCCATTATTAATGGAAACCTCATTCCATTGTGCAAATGGTACTTGAGCAATAAGTTGCAATACTTTTTTGTCTGTATTAATGGATCCATTTAATTGTAGATTATTAAATCCAGAAAATTCAGGTTTAAAAATTCTTATAAATGGTTCAATGTAATTTGTTTTAATTTGAATATTAAAATTTTGGTTCGCAGGGGTGTTTTTGGGAGCAGGTATATAGTTGGGTAAATACCTTTGCATGAAATATTGTACACTCGCAGGTAAATGTGAGATATTAAATTTCCCTGAAATACTGGCATTGATGTCATCACTCGCCAGACGTAATTGTTTGATGCCTTTTTCAACAGAAGAATGCAATGTAATAGAATCAAAATTGACACTTGACGCTTGCCCTTTTAATTTTCCATTGTAAAATTTAGCGTATCCTAAAAAATTGTCCACACTGTCCCCTTCAAAATTGATATCCAGCAAGCCTGTGAGTTGCATTTTTTTATCTGTAAAACCTAATTCTTTTAAATTCGTATTTTGTAAATCTCCTACACCATTGAATTTAGGTTGAGAGTGTGTGAAATCAATTTCTAGATTACTAATAAAATTAATGTTGGGGTCTTTTATTTTTAGTTGGCCATTAAAAGCTTTTTTTTGAATTTGCCCATCGGTAGAAATATGAGTGTAGGTATAATTATTAAATTGAATAGAATCAATTTTACCTTGCACATTTGTTTTAAGCTTATCAATATGAAAGGAGCTGCCATTAATTTTACCATCAAAATTAATGAAGCCTAAAAGTGGTTCATTAAATAAGGTGCCAATATTAAATCGGTTGGTTTTGAGCATTCCCTCGTAAGTTGGTTCCGAATTTTCAGGAAACTGAAGTCTAATTTGTGTAGTTGCATTTCCCAAAGCACTATTAATTTGTGCTTTAGCTACAAAATCATAAACAGTTCCTGTAAAGTCACCAGCAAACTGTAAGTTGCCTATTTTTTGAGCTTGGATGTTAGTGAAACTTTTTAAACTAGGTATCCAGTTGCTGATATCGTCGTAATAAGTACTTGCTTTTACCTGAGTAAAGTTGATTTGAGTTTGATGCATATTGGGAATGCCTTTCATTGAAAAGCTTCCTGTGACAGAGGAATGATGGTATTGTGCTTTTAAGTCTTTGGCTTCAAAATGGTCTACAGTCCCCTTAAAATGAAAGTCAAGATGGAGGATTTGATGAAGACCATTTAGGGTAGGGGTAAAATAGGCTATGTCATCGGTAGCAACCATAGCATTATCCAAATGAGCTTTCATCACTACTTGTTGTATATAATTTTTAAAGCTTTGTTTAAAATTAGAATACTCCATAGCATAGTAGTCACCAATGATACTATTATTGGTTTTTAGTAATAATTTACTAAACTCCATGAGTTGAGGGGTACTTTTAAAACTGGTCTTTAATTTTTTAATTTCAAAACCACTTCTTTCTTTCAAGCTCAATGCCGCTTGGGTGGTGATAATTTTATCATCAATATTCGTATTAGAGAATTGTGCATTCAAATCACTTATTTTGATATGAGCTCCATCAAAATAGGGAAGCGGTTTATCTACACCATCATCAATACTTATTTTTCCATTTATAATTTGTATATCAGCTATTTTGCATTGAATTGGAATTCTTGAAACATTTGTATTACTTATGAACTTGTTTTTTTGCTTTATCCTATTTGGATTTTCTTCTGTGAGGACTAGTTTATAATTAGGTTGATGAACTATAATTTGGTCAATTTGAAATTTATTTTTTAGAAGATGGACAGATTTAATGTTGCATAAA
>JAFMJX010000278.1 GCA_017853235.1 Chitinophagaceae bacterium
TGGTTCCAAAAATGGCATCGGATTGTAATGTATAAATCATAAGCCACATTTAAACCATCACGATGTAATGATTCATGCGCTTCCTCTTCTATCATAATAATTAAATCTCCAGGGCTTCCACCTCTCTCTCCTGCATTTCCTTTTCCAGACATGCTTAATTGCATTCCATCCTGTACTCCTGCAGGAATATCTATGGAAATAGTTTCTTCCCCATACATACGGCCCTCTCCTTTACATCCGCCACATTTTGCAGTTACTGTATTTCCTTCGCCATTACATGTAGGACACGTATTTACAGTTTGCATTTGACCTAAAAAAGTGTTGGTCACACGCTTCACTTGTCCAGAACCATTACAAGTTCCACAAGTTTGAACACTGTTTTTATCTTTTGCTCCATTACCCCCACAAGTAGTACAAGTAACATGTTTTTTTACTTTTACTTGCTTATTCACGCCTTTAGCAATTTCCTCAAAATTTAATTTTAATTTGATGCGAAGATTACTTCCTCTTTGACCAGTGGGCCTTGATGATCTTGAACGTCCACCGCCGCCGCCAAAGAAACTTCCAAATCCTTCCTCACCAAAAATATCTCCAAATTGACTGAAGATATCGTTCATGTTCATACCTCCACCACTAAAACCGCCACCTCCCGTACCAGGACCAAAAGCTTGATGACCAAAACGATCGTATTTGGCTTTTTTATCTGCATCGCTTAATATTTCATAAGCTTCCGCTGCTTCTTTAAACTTTTCTTCTGCTTGTTTATCTCCTGGATTACGATCAGGGTGAAATTGCATAGCTACCTTACGATAAGCTTTTTTAATCTCATCAGTAGAAGCTGACTTACTCACTCCTAGAACTTCGTAAAAATCTCTTTTTGACATAATGGTTTTTTTATTTGCCTACTACAACTTTAGCAAAACGAATAATTTTATCATTGAGTAAATATCCTTTGGAGATTTCATCAATCACTTTTCCTTTTAATGCTTCATTAGGCGCAGGGACTTCTGTAATAGCTTCGTGTTTTTCAACATCAAAATCCTGATGCATACTTTCCATGGCAACTACTCCTTTTGCGTGCAAAGTGGAACGCACTTTATTAAATACTAATTGAATTCCTTCTTTTTGTAAAGCGATATCTTCACTTGCATTTAATTGTTTTTCAGCACGGTCACAATCATCTAACACTTCCAATAATGAAACAATCACTTCCTTACTGGCAGTTTGAATTAAATCAATCCTTTCTTTTGCAGTACGGCGTCTAAAATTTTCGAACTCAGCCATCAAACGAAGGTATTTATCCTTTTGTTCTGCTAAGTCGGCCTTAAGGCCATCTAACTCGCTCACGGGGGTCGTTTCGGGCTCCGTTGCTGGGGCATTTTGCTCCTCGGTAGGTAGTTCGGTGGTAAGGGGTTCTTTTTCTTCCATAGTTTTATATTGATACAAATATCTTCCAAAAATATTGCCAAAGCTTTAAATGAGCAAAATTGACATAAAAAGGCCTTAAAAATGAACAAGTTGTCACTTATTCTGTGCCTATATTTGTGTCATGACAAAGGTGTATTTAAACAAAAGAATCGCCCCTAGGATTGCGCAAGGGCATCCCTGGATTTATGGCAATGAAATTGACCGTATTGCAGGCCCTGTGGAACCCGGTGATATTGTGGAAGTGTACTTTTTTGATGGCCAATTAGCAGGTCGCGGATACATCAACCCCGGCTCTCAAATCACCATAAGATTACTCACACGAAAAAGAGAAGAAATTGACGCGAGCTTTTTTCATCATAAAATTGCTGAAGCTTGGCGTTATCGTCAACAATTAGGTTATGTTGAAAATTGCAGATTGATTTTTGGGGAAGCAGATGGACTGCCTGCTTTGATTATTGACAAATTTAACGACTACTTTGTTTTACAAACCTTATCCTTAGGAATAGAAAAATGGAAGCAAGAAATTGTAGCAGCCATTCAAACGATATTTTCTCCCAAAGGAATATATGAAAGAAACGATGTACCTGTTAGAGAGTTAGAAGGTCTGGCACAACAACAAGGGTTTTTATCAGACCCCTTCCCTACAGAAATTGTGATTCAAGAAAATGGATTGCAATTTTATGTAAACATTGAAACAGGTCAAAAAACAGGATATTTTTTAGATCAACAAGACAATCGAAAAGCAATTCAAAATATTGTTAAGGGTGCAGAAGTTTTAGGTGCATTTACATATACCGGAACCTTTGAAATTCATGCAGCCCATTATGGAGCAAAATCGGTATTAGGAATTGATATTTCAGAACAAGCAGTTTTACAAGCCAATAAAAATGCAGCACTAAATAAACTGGAGCATATTGTGCATTTTGAAGCAATGAATGCATTTGATGTTTTAAAAACATGGGGCAAAGAAGGTAAGAAGTTTGATGTTGTGATGTTGGATCCACCTGCTTTCACAAAAAGTAGAAATAATATTGAAAAAGCAATAACAGGATACAAGGAAATAAACTTGAGGGGGATGAAAATGATTCGCAATGGTGGATTTTTAGTGACTTCAAGTTGCACCAATTTAGTGAGTCCCGAACTATTTTTAGACACCATTAATATGGCTGCAAAAGATGCTAAAAAAAGAATTCGTCAAGTCACTTTCCAAACCCAATCCAGTGATCAT
>JAFMJX010000279.1 GCA_017853235.1 Chitinophagaceae bacterium
TTTAAAATCAAAAGTAAATTTTAAAGCCGCTCAATATGAGTATGTATTTAGAATTAAATTACTTGAATTTTATAAAGGTGAAGCATTATCTCTTTAAAACAAACAATACAGAAGTAAAAAATAAATAAAATGAACAAAAAGTTAATTTGGATTGGAGGTGGTTTAGTACTTTTAGTAGTGCTATTGATTGGTTTGAAAAAAGCAGGTGTCATTGGCAAGGAAGAAGGTACGCTGGTCACTTCAGAAGCTGTTCAATTAAGAACTATAACCGAATCTGTGAATGCGAGTGGTAAAGTATACCCTGAAATTGAGGTGAAAGTAAGTCCAGATATCTCTGGTGAAATCGTTAATTTATTTGTAGAAGAAGGGGATAGAGTTACTAAAGGGCAAATTTTAGCTAAAATATATGCCGACATTTATTCTTCTCAGCGTGATCAAGTAACTGCAAGTGTTAATCAAGTTAAAGCGCAATATGAAAACGTAAAAGCAGCTTTAAGTGGTTTAAAAACTGCGTATGAAAATGCAAAATCTACGAATGAACGTTATAAAAAATTATACGCAGATAAAATTGTTTCAAGATCAGAGTATGAGCAAACTGAGCAAGCTTTTCGTTCTGCAGAATCAAGTTATAATGCTGCCAAGGAGTCTATAAAAAGTGGTGAAGCACAAATACAAGGTGTGAAAGCGCAATTAGCTCGTGCCGAAAAAGATTTAGCTCGTACGACCATTACTTCTCCTATGGATGGCATTGTAAGTTTGATGAATGTAAAAAAAGGAGAGCGAGTGGTAGGTACTGCTCAAATGGCAGGTACCGAAATGATGCGTGTTGCAGATATGAAAAGTATTGAAGTTAGAGTGGATGTAGGTGAAAATGACATCACTAAAGTGAAAATTGGTGATACTGCTTTGGTAGAAGTAGATGCCTATAATAAGCGTAAATTTAAAGGAGTGGTATATAAAATAGCGAATCCTGTAACTACTGCTGCGACAGGTTTAGCAGCGAGTACCGAAGTTGCTAATTATAAAGTACACATTCGTTTATTACCTGCTAGTTATGAGGATTTGACTAAGGAAAATAATATTTTTCCTTTCCGTCCGGGAATGACTGCTAGTGCAGACATTCAAACAAAGTCAAAAGCCAATGTCATTACTGTTCCTTTAAATGCAGTTACTACTCGTGATAAAGATGGAGAAGGAAAGGATACTAAAGTGGTGAATAAAACAGATAATAAAAATGCAGATACGCCTGCAGCGAAAGATGAATTGAATGAAGTAGTGTATGTATTACAACCTGATAATAAAGTAAAGATGGTGAAAGTAAAAACCGATATCCAGGACTTAAATTATATTGAAGTAGTAGGCGTTAAAGTGGGAGACAAAGTGATTACCGGACCTTATAGTATTGTGAGTAAAACTTTAAAAGATGGAATGTTGGTAAAAGTGGTCGCGAAAGAAAAATTATTTGAGGAAAAAAAGTAAGATAGTACATTGTATATCAGCTTAAAAGGGGCGCATTTAAAAAATGCGCCCCTTTTTTATTGAGTTTCGTATGTTTGTAAAAATTTGGCAACATGCAAATTGGAATCATTGGAAGCGGAAGTTGGGCAACAGCGATTGCAAAAATTGCTATGGACAATGGCAATGCAATTCATTGGTGGATGAGACAAGCCAATAATATTGAGTATTTTAAAAAGCGCCATCATAATCCACATTATTTACGTAATAATTTTTTTGATACTTCTCGCATTCATTTTTCAAGTGAAGTGACCGAAATAATTCAAGCATCCGACATCATTGTCATGGCAGTTCCTTCTATTCATGTGGAATCTTCTTTAAAAGGAGTAACTCCTCAAATGTTGCAGAACAAAAAAGTGGTGTCTGCAATAAAGGGGGTATTGCCAAAGTACAACATATTATTACATGAATATTTAGAAAAGCAATATCAATTTCCTTTATCACAATATTATACTTTACTAGGGCCAAGTCACGCCGAAGAAGTGGCAGCTGAGCAATTGTCTTATTTGACTTTTTCGGGTTTGGATATTGATATCACTACTCAAATAGCTTCCTACTTTAAATGTGATTATATCAATACGCATGTAAATCATGATGTAATTGGGGTACAATACGCAGGGGTAGTTAAAAATATATATGCCTTAGGTGCTGGTATTGCGCATGGATTAGAATACGGAGATAATTTTTTAAGTGTGTACATTGCTAATTGTGCTAATGAAATGCAAGTGTTATTAAAATCACTTTATGAAAAGGGTGGGGGCAATGACAATGCAATTAATTATGCTTCTTCGGTATATTTAGGAGACTTGTTAGTGACCTGCTATTCCTTACACAGCCGTAACCGTACTTTTGGAAACATGATTGGAAAAGGGTATTCGGTAAAATCGGCCGAATTAGAATTAAATATGGTGGCAGAAGGATACAATGCAAGCAAATGTATCATTGCGATCAATGAACACTTACAATTGGACTTACCAATCATTACAACCATTTATAAAATTCTTTGGGAAGGAGATTGCAGAATGGAGTCTTTTAAAGCTTTGGAACAAATTTTAATTTAAGCACCCCATTCATCTCTATCATTGCATTACAGCCAAAAAAATGAACTTGCAATTCCGTCTGCTAAAAATTT
>JAFMJX010000280.1 GCA_017853235.1 Chitinophagaceae bacterium
AAAGTGCCCGTAGTAGGTGGAGATGGAAAAGTATTATACGTTTGGTTTGACGCTCCTATTGGATATATTAGTGCTACTAAACAATGGGCCATCAATAATAATAAGGATTGGCAACCCTATTGGAAAGATGCCGATACTAAATTGGTTCATTTTATTGGGAAAGATAATATTGTATTTCATTGTATTATATTCCCAGTGATGTTAAAATTACACGGCAATATTTTACCTGAAAGTGTGCCAGCCAATGAGTTCATGAACTTAGAAGGCGACAAAATGAGTACTTCAAGAGGATGGAGTATTGAAATGGATGATTACATCAATCAATGGATTAAAAAAGAAAATGGCGGAACAGGTCTTGCAGATAGTTTACGTTTTTATTTAACATCTATTGCCCCAGAATCAAAGGACAGTGAATTTACTTGGAAAGGTTTTCAAGAATCCGTAAATGGTGAACTGGTAAGCATCTTTGCCAATTTTGTGAACAGAACTTGGGTGCTGATGCATAAATTATGTAATGGTAAAGTACCGCCTATTCATCCCGACTTATTGGATGAGGAAGACAAGGCATTGCTCACCACATTACAAGAAACTAAAGATAAAGTCACTAGCTTATTAGAGCAATATAAATTTAGAGAGGCGCAATTTGAAGTCATTCATTTGGCTAGAATTGGAAATCAATATATGCAAAAGAAAGAGCCTTGGATTTTAGCAAAATCAATTGAGAGTGACCCAACTGCACAAGCTAAAATTAATAACTGCATGCATGGTTGTTTACAATTATGCGCAAACCTGGCTATTTTAATCAATCCTTTCTTGCCTTTCACTGCAAAAAGAATGTGCCACTTAATGAAAGTGGTAGATAAAATGCTGGAGTGGGAAAATGCTGGAAAATTCAATTTATTAAAAGTAGGCTATACCCTACGCGCTCCTGAATTATTATTCCGAAAAATTGAGGATGTTGAAATTGAAGCTGAATTAACAAAATTACAATCACATGTAACTGCTAAAAAAAATACCATGGACACGAATACTTCAGCAGCAAATGCTTTGGAAGAAAAAACTTTAAAACCAGAAATTGTATTTGACGATTTTGGAAAAATTGATTTACGTGTTGGCACTATTTTAGAAGCTAAAAAAGTAGAGAAAGCAGATAAATTGTTGGAACTATTGGTGGACCTTGGATTTGAAAAAAGAACTATTCTTTCAGGCATTGCAATGCATTTTACGCCAGATTCCTTAGTAGGAAAACAAGTGGTGGTGGTAGCTAATTTAGCCCCTCGCAAAATGCGTGGCATTGAAAGTAAAGGAATGATTTTGTTGGCCGAAGATGCTCAAGGAAAACTACATTTTGTGCAACCTCAAGAAGTGATTGCAGCAGGAAGTAGTATCAGCTAAAGTACATTCTAATTACTAAATACACTCTTTCATTTCCTTATCGGTGTAAGCTAATCCGTATTGCTTTAATACATCGGCTGGCACACCCGCCCATTGATTTGGTACATTACCCATATATCCTAAATCCTTCACACCAATTTCGGAGGTATAAAAACCGGTTGTCACTAAATCTCGCATTTTATTAAAAAAGCTCACCCCTTGCGCTACTTCAGGTTTTGCTTTTTTAGGGTATGCAATTTCATCTACGATTCCAATTTGTTGCTCATGGGTTAAAGACACAAAGGACTTGCCATGTTTTTTGGTTGCATATAAATCCAGCCATCTTAAGCCACCTCTCATAGGTACTTGATGATCAGGCATGTCTTTTACAATAAACTCAATGAATTCAGGCACTTTGGCATCAGATGCAGAACCACTGGTAGTATCCTTTGGCATAATGATGTCGCCTAAAACTGTAATGGTTGCCATTTCATGTTCATCAAAAAATTTGGGAAGGGCTTTTACTTTTACTAAGTAATCTTTTTCTTCCTGCATTAAATCATCTGTAGTCGCTTCAGTGACTGTCGTATTCGTACTTTTACAAGCGTCTATAACAACACTTGCAGATACAGTACCTAAGATGATTGCTTTTATTGAATTCCGTCTGTCCATGATATTATTTTTTTAAAAAATTGTAAAGAATTTATTACAACAAGATCGTTATAAATTTTGTTTTTGTGGGGTGACTTGTTTTTTTTAACTTATTGAATTTAAAAAAACATTCACCCGCTCTTTTATTATTTCTTCAAAAACAAAATTATAAATTTTGTTTTTGTGGGGTGACTTGTTTTTTTTAACTTATTAAATTTAAAAAAACATTCACCCGCTCTTTTATTATTTCTTCAAAAACAAAATTATAAATTTTGTTTTTGAAGTTGATCTAACACATACTCTGAAGTACGCATGGACAATGCCAAAATAGTCCAAGTGATATTTTTATCTGCTTGAGAGGTGAATACAGATCCATCCACACAGAATAAATTTTTACAATCAAAGGCTTGTCCCCATGCGTTGAGTGGTGATGTTTTTTTATCACTTCCCATACGCACTGTACCTGCTTCATGTATAATATTTCCTGGATTAGATAAACCATAGTTATTGCTGGCATCATCACTATCCCCCCAAGTAATCACTGCACCCATTTCATGCATAATTTCTCGGAAAGTTTCTTTCATGTGTTTTGCTTGCTTTATTTCATATTCGGATT
>JAFMJX010000281.1 GCA_017853235.1 Chitinophagaceae bacterium
TGAGTTTAAAGTAGAAGGTGCTTTACGTAGTGAAGTTTCTATGAGTATTAAGCGTTTGTTAGACATCGCTTGTTACCGTGGGTTACGTCACAGAAAAGGATTACCTGTTCGTGGTCAACGTACTAAAACAAATAGCCGTACTCGTAAGGGTAAGCGTAAGACAGTGGCTGGTAAGAAGAAAGTCGCTAAGAAATAATCATATGTAAGTAGTCACTAGTTCACTGGTGACTACTTATTATATATAAAATCCGAAATGGTTGGATCCTATAAAAAAATAGGGGAGATTTTTTCGGTTTCCGCTTCGGCGGAATTTCAATTTTAAATAACCGCTCCTTCAATGGGGCACACCTCAAAAAAAATGGCAAAACCAATCAAAGCACAAAACAGTGCAAAAGCGGCTTCTAAAAAAAGAGTCGTGAAAATTGATGCTTCTGGTGAAGTACGTATCAATGCAACTTTCAACAATTTAATTATTTCTTTTACCAACAAAGCTGGCCAAGTAATTAGCTGGAGTAGTGCTGGTAAAATGGGTTTTAGAGGTTCTAAAAAGAACACTCCATATGCCGCTCAAATGGCAGCAGCAGATGCAGCAAAAGTTGCGTTAGATGCTGGTGTGAAGCGCGTAGATGTATTTGTAAAAGGACCAGGTTCAGGTCGTGAAGGAGCTATTCGTTCTATTTCACAATCTGGTATTGAAGTAACTTCTATTCGTGATGTGACTCCTATGCCACACAACGGATGTCGTCCTCCAAAACAAAGAAGAGTTTAATTATTAATATTTAATAAAGGGTACATCATTCATTTTAGATTTTTACTGATGATGTATCGTCACCAAAAAATCAAAAACAAGTATTATGGCACGTTACACAGGACCTAAAACCAAAATCTCCCGCATTTTTGGCGAACCTATTTTAGGGAACGCAAAATGGTTGGGAAAAAACAGCAACCCTCCAGGACAACACGGAGCACAACGCAAACGTAAGCAACTAGGGGAGTATGCTTTACAGTTAAGAGAAAAGCAAAAAGCTAAATACACTTATGGTGTATTAGAGCGTCAATTCCGTAAAACTTTTGAAGAGGCTGCTCGTATTAAAGGTGTTACAGGTGAAAACTTAATCAAATTATTGGAATCTCGTTTGGATAATACCATTTTTAGAATGGGATTAGCAGCAAGTCGTCCAGAAGCACGTCAGTTGGTAGCGCACAAGCACATCACTGTGAATGGTGAAGTGACGAACGTTCCTTCTTATACATGTCGTCCAGGAGATGTGATTGCTTATCGTCCAAAGAGTGCACATAACACATCTATTGTAAGTAAGCAACGTGCAAGAAACACGAAGTTTAGCTGGGTAGACTGGAATGAATCTACCAACACAGGTACATTCATTATGATGCCAGAGCGTGAAGCAGTTCCAGAGAATATCAAAGAGCAATTAATTGTCGAATTATATTCTAAATAACAACCACTTAAAAATATTAACATGGCTATATTAAGTTTTCAAAAACCGGATAAAATTGTTTTACAAAAAGCAAATGACTTCGAAGGACAATTCGAATTCCGTCCATTGGAACCAGGCTTTGGTTTAACATTAGGAAATGCTTTGAGAAGAGTTTTATTAAGCTCTCTAGAAGGTTTCGCAATTGTTGGTATCAAAATTGAAGGAGTAGATCACGAATTTGCTACTTTAAAAGGTATTACCGAAGACGTTACTGAAATCATTTTAAACTTAAAGCAAGTTCGTTTTAAGCGTAAAGCAGATCAAGATGTAACTTCTGAAAAAATTTCTATTTCTATCAAAGGAAGTAGCGAATTTAATGCAGGTCAAATTGGAGATGCTTCTCAACAATTCCAAGTAATGAATCCTGAATTGGTAATTTGTACGATGGATACTACAGCTAAATTAGATATCGAATTAACGATCAGTAAAGGCCGTGGATATATCCCTTCTGAAGAAAATAAATTAAAGGATATGCCATTTGGTTATATCGCAATTGATTCTATTCATACTCCAATCAAAAATGTAAAATACGGTATTGAAAACTATCGTGTGGAGCAAAGAACAGACTATGAAAAATTAATTTTAGAAGTAGCTACAGATGGTACTATTCATCCTGAAGATGCGGTTAAGCAAGCGTCAAGAATTTTAATTCAACACTTGATGATCATCACAGACGAAAACATCACTTTTGATAACAAAGAAGATAAAAAAGAAGATGTAGTAGATGAGCAAGTTTTACAATTAAGAAAAGTATTAAAAACTCCATTAGAAGATTTAGATCTTTCTGTGCGTGCATTTAATTGCTTGAAAGCTGCTAAAATTAATAGCTTAAGCGAATTAGTTCAATACGAACAAGAAGACTTGATGAAGTTCAGAAACTTTGGTCAAAAATCTTTATCTGAAATTGAGCAAGTTTTAATCGAAAGAGGATTAAGCTTTGGTATGGATTTAGGAAAATTAGGATTAGATAAATTGGACTTACAATAATCTTTTAAAAGAATATTAGTAGTTCTTATTCATAACGAGCGAAAGCTCACCCCTCGCAATTCCTGACACGGTGTGAGGTTAAAATTTAAAAGTCATGCGTCACGGAGACAAACAAAACAACTTAGGCCGTAAGAAGGCACACAGAG
>JAFMJX010000282.1 GCA_017853235.1 Chitinophagaceae bacterium
ACTGCTATGGGGTATTTTCAAGATGAATTAGCTAAAGTTTTAGTATTGGCAAGTTTTATCCCACTTATTTTATCTACTGGTGGAAATACTGGTTCTCAATCCTCCACACTCATAATACAAGCTATGTCGGTAGGAGAAATCACCATAGCTGATTGGTGGAAAATATTAAAACGAGAATTAACAAGCGGATTGTTATTAGGTGGCTTATTAGGGATCATAGGATTTTTTAGAGTTTCCGTTTGGCATATGATTGCTCCAGGTTTTTATGGCGCTCACTGGATGTTGATCGCAGTAACCATTGGATTTACCATTGTGGGTGTAGTAGTTTGGGGCACCATCACAGGGTCCATGTTACCTATTGTTTTGAAAAAACTAGGTGCTGACCCGGCAGTTTCTTCTGCTCCCTTCGTAGCCACATTAGTGGATGTGACAGCAATTCTTATTTATTTTAGTTTGGCTTATTTGTTCTTGCAAGGGACTTTATTATAGGTTTCACTTGTATCCCATCTCCCCTTTAATTTGAAATATATTAGGATTTTATTGACTATTTTTGTGCATCATTTATTTATAATTTAATTATATGTGCGGAATTGTTGGTTATATTGGTCATAGAGAAGCCTACCCTATTGTATTAAAAGGATTAAAGCGTCTAGAATATCGCGGTTATGATAGTACCGGAGTAGCCATTATTCAAGAGGGAAATTTGATAGTAGAAAAGAAAAAAGGAAAAGTAGTTGAGTTAGAAGACAGCGTAGTGGGTAAAAATATGCATGCTCATATTTGTATTGGGCATACTCGATGGGCCACTCATGGTGAACCTTCGGATCGCAATGCACATCCACATTTGTCCAACAATGGAAGATTAGCCATGTTGCACAATGGAATTATTGAGAACTATGCACAAATCAAAAAAGAATTACTTTCCAAAGGCTATACATTTAAAAGTGATACTGATACCGAAGTCTTATTGAATTTCATTCAAGACATTCAAGACAACAACAAAAGCAGTTTAGAAGAAGCCTTGAGAATTGCATTAAAAAGAATAGTAGGCGCCTATTGTATCTTATTAATAGACCAAGAGGATCCTGAAACAATTATTGCTGCACGTAAAGGAAGTCCTTTAGTGATTGGCATTGGCAAAGACGAACATTTTTTAGCGAGCGATGCTTCTCCCATTATTGAATACACGAAAGAAGTAGTGTATGTAAATGATTATGAAATTGCAATTGTAAAAAAGGATGAATTAATATTAAAAAATTTAGGAAACGAAAAGCAAACACCTTTTATACAAAAATTAGACATGGAATTAGCAGCCATTGAAAAAGGCGGCTATGATCATTTCATGTTAAAAGAAATTTTCGAACAACCTGAAACTATATTTGATTGCTTAAGAGGAAGATTATTACATGAGCAGAATCAAATCATTATGGCTGGAGTAGACCATCATATAGAAGCGCTTACAAATGCTTCCAGAATCATGATTGTAGCTTGTGGAACCAGTTGGCATGCGGGATTAGTGGCAGAATATTTAATTGAAGAATTATGTCGCATTCCCGTTGAAGTTGAATATGCTTCAGAATTCAGATATCGAAATCCAGTGATTCATCCTGGGGATGTGATTATTGCTATTTCACAAAGTGGAGAAACTGCCGATACTTTAGTGGCATTAGAAAGCGCGAAAGAAAAAGGAGCTTTTATTTTTGGGATTGTAAATGCCGTAGGAAGTAGTATTGCACGCTTAAGTCATGCAGGCGCTTATACACATGCAGGACCAGAAATTGGAGTAGCAAGTACCAAAGCATTTACAGGACAATTGGCTGTATTAACTATGATGGCTTTAAAAATTGCAAAAGCAAAAGAAAGCATCACACATGAAAGATATGTTCACTTATTAAATGAATTAGCATCTGTTCCTGAAAAAGTAAAAGAAATATTAGCAGATACTTCCGAAATAGAACGTATTGCAAAACAATTTAAAAACGCCAAAGACTTTTTATATTTAGGGCGCGGTTATAATTTCCCAATTGCATTAGAAGGTGCTTTAAAATTAAAAGAAATTACCTATATCCATGCTGAAGGCTATCCTGCTGCCGAAATGAAACACGGACCAATCGCTTTGGTAGATGAAACTTTACCAGTGGTGTTTGTAGCGACTAAGGATATGTATTATGAAAAAGTAGTTTCAAATATTCAAGAAATAAAAGCACGTAAAGGTCAAATCATAGCAGTAGCAAGTCATGGAGACTCCGTATTACCAACCATGTCAAGCAACATCATGTTTGTTCCTGAAATTGATGAAGTGATTGCCCCTTTATTAAGTGTGATCCCTTTACAACTATTAAGCTATTATGTGGGTGTAGCTAAAGGAATTGATGTTGACAAACCCAGAAACTTAGCTAAATCTGTAACCGTGGAGTAGTATGGAAGTAGATGAAATTTTTGATTTTGCATTATCACTTCCTCATGCCGAAGAATCCACTCCTTTTGGACCTGATACAATTGTTTTTAAAACATATGGCAAGATTTTTTTGTTGCTGACATTACAATCGGAACCTATTCGTATGAATTACAAGGCTGACCCAGATGATATTATCATGCAAAGAGAAACCTATCCTGAT
>JAFMJX010000283.1 GCA_017853235.1 Chitinophagaceae bacterium
TCCTTTTTTCAAACGCTCATCACATAATTCAGCAATACGACATTCTATGTCATTAATGATTTCATCACTGCCTTCTTCCTTTTCAAAATAAACACGTAAACTTTCAATGTATTGTTTTAAACTTTCATAGGCAACTTCTTCAATAGGAAGTATACGACCCTGAAAATTAATATTGATTACTTTTTTCATAATAGAAAATATTTAAGATAAAGCAGATGATGCTTCAGATGATGCAATAGGATTTATATTTTGTGTGATTTGATGTACGGCATTGGCCATTTCATTCCATGTGTTTAATAACACCGCCAAAGCTTGATGACCTTCTGGCGTCATCATAAAATATTTACGAGGTGGGCCACTTACACTTTCTACCCAACGATAATTTAATAGTCCAGCGTTTTTTAATCGAGTCAACAAAGGATACAGTGTCCCTTCTAAAATATGCAAATTAGCCGCTTTCATTTTTTCGACAATGTCACTAGGGTACACTTCCCCTTGACCAATGATCGATAATATGCAAAACTCTAAAACGCCTTTCCGCATCTGACTCTGTGTGTTTTGAATATCCATAACTTTTAATTGTTCAGCAAAGCTACGTATTTATATAGTACTATGCAATACATAGTACTATATTATTTTTCAAAAAAAGTATATAACATTGAATTTCAATACATTAAATAATTAGAAAAATTACCAGCGAGCCAAGAAAATGATAAATGGTAGTATCAAACCCTTTAAGACTGTTGAGGTCGACCTATGATGGATTCAATAATGGAAGTGAAGAAGCTCACTAACATCCCAAATATAAAAGCTGTAAAAAATCCAGCAACATGAAAGCCGGGTACCAATTCAGATACTGTGTATATAATGAAAACATTTATGACAATTAAAAACAATCCCAAAGTAAACACTGTGAAAGGGATGGTTAAAACCACCAAAATGGGTTTCACAAAATTATTCAACAATCCTAATACGACTGCCACCAATAATGCAGTTATAGTATTGTCTACGGTCACTCCTTTCATAAAATAGGATACAAACAAAATTGCTAGTGCGGAAGCCACAGTTTTAGTAAAAAATTTTCCCATGTTTCAAAATGGAGGATTTTGTTTTAAAATTACTTTATGAATATTGCTTTACTAAATGTAAGTGCTTTCGAGTAAATAAAAAATTTAGTAAACTACTAATTCATAAAAATCATCTTCTTGCAAATACTTTTGTGCTAAGGATTGAAGTTGCGGTGCTTGAATGTGCCTTACCACATCAATAGTGTTATAAAAATAAGCTTCTGTTAATCCATTTAAAATATAGGTCTTCCAACGAGCCATGATTTGAAAAGGGCCATCTAAATCCCCTAATAAACCTCCCAACATATAATTTTTAACCAACTTTAATTCATCTGGCGCTACCAACTCATTTCTTAATCTGGCCATTTCTTTATATACTTCGGTGATAGTTGGCACACAAACATCCTTTCCTGCATCGGTGCTAATCATCCAAGCACAAGCTTGAACATGATTTTGCAAGTAACTATGAATACCGTAAGTATAGCCTTTATCTTCTCTAATATTACTCATCAATCTAGATCCAAAAAAGCCTCCAAAAATATTATTCAACACCTGCACAGGTGCAAAGTCAGGATGATGCCTATTTGGAAAATGACGCGCCAAACGTATAGCACCTTGAACTGATGCTTCATCATTTACAATGCTGTATTTTTTTTGAGTCGCAGAAACAATGGGGTGAATAGGCTCTTCTATTACGACTGCATTGAATGGCAATTGCCCAATGTGTTGATTTAATAAAGCTGGCATGTTAGCAGGAAACTTTCCAGCTATAAATAAAATACATTTACCATGTTTGTAGTAAGTATTATAAAATGATACTAAATCGTCACGCGATATGTTTTTATAATCTGCTTCGGTAGCATATTTTCCATAAGGATGTGCAATGCCAAATAAATATTCGTCAATAAATCGATTGGCTATAAAATCCCCCTTCTTTAAATTGAGGGTTAATCTTTGAATTTGATTTTGCTGATAAATGGTCAATTCTTTTTCTGGAAAACTAGCGTCAGAAACCAATTCACTCATTACAGGCAACACTTCTTTAAAATGTTTGGTCAAACAGTGTAATGAAATGGTAGCAGTTTCATTATAACAGCTTCTATTTAAATAGGCTCCATAAAATTCAAAGGCTTCATTGATTTCAAATGCCGATTTGGTGCTTGTTCCATTTTTTAATAAAAAATTAGTAGCTGCAGCCACCCAGTTTTTTTGTTCATAAGTATTCCCAGCAAAAAAAACCATTTCCATAGACAACACTTCTTCGGCTCCGCCTTCATAAGTATAAACTTCTACCCCATTATCTAAATGAAAATTTTGATATGGTTTTAATTGAATGTCAAAATCAATAGCGTCTTTTATTAAGGGAGCTACCTTACGATCTAATGCCATGATTTTAGTTTTTACTATAATAATATAAAGTATTACGATGGGTATCCTTGAAAATGCGTTGGGCAGTTTCTTGAATTAATTGCGGTGTGACTTGCTGATATTTTTTTAATTCGCTATTCATCAAATAAGCATCGCCTAATAATTCATAATAAGCCA
>JAFMJX010000284.1 GCA_017853235.1 Chitinophagaceae bacterium
AAATTCCTGCATATAGCTGCATTGTCCTGGCGACAAATAGGCGACAAAATAGAGGGTGCGATCTCGGCCCCTTTTTGAACCTACCCTTTCTAATTTAAAATCATATTATAGTGATAATATATTGAAAACGGGAAGAGTACAATAGCTCTTTATTATTAAAAATATATTGGATCAATAGGCATCCTAAATTTATAAATTACACAACTTTTTCTTAGTTGGATGATATTGAGATGGTATTTATATTTTACTAAATGTTTGATCCCCCTACATCCTTTTCTGTAAACGGCATTTTTTCTTATATTTAAGTATAATACATCAATTATTTCTTAGCCATATGAAAACCAATATTTTCCTAGCCCTTATATTTCAATCAATTTGTATTCTTGGGTTTTCTCAAAAATATAATCCCAACGAAAGAGGTAATTTTTTTGTTTCTAATTACGAAAGATCATTTTTAAATACCATTTCTGGAAATTGGGCCGTACTTCAAGATCAGCACGGTGTTATATATATTGGTAATTCAGCCGATGGAATTTTAACTTATGATGGACAAAAAATCAGACACGTTTTAAATGAAAAAAACATACCGGCAAAGGGATTGGGAAGAGCTATTATAATTGATTCTAAAAATTACATCTATGCAATAATTGGAGAAGAATTTGGATACATTGAAAAAAACAACCTAGGAGAAGATGTTTTTATTTCTTTATCAAAAAACCTTCCTCCTAATCAGGCCGTTAATTCAACTTTGTGGTCTGCGGGAGTAATCAATGACACAGCAATATTTCAGTCAGAAAATGCAGTATTTATATATAAGTTCAAAAAATTAATAAAAGTTCAAAAATTTCAAGATATACTTCATACGGTTAATATCAATAAAAATGGTGCGTTTTTGAGAATATGGGGTAAGGGATTATATAAATTTATTGATGGAGAATTTAAGTTATTGCCGTCAACCATCGAACTATTTAAGCAGAACAGAGTTGATGAACAATACGCCTTAAGCAATGGAGATAATCTTTTGGTTTCAAGAAATATAGGACTGTGGATTTTAAAAAAGGACGGCTCTCTCGTTAAGGCAAATTCTCCAAATGTAGATCAATTCGTTAAACAATATGAATCCTATCAAGGCGGCGAAAAATTAAAAAACAATATCATCCCCATTTCTACAAGTAAGAATGGTTTAATATTTATCGATGAAAATCTTCAAATAAAATCTATTATTAACAACAATAATGGCTTAACGTCTATTGGAAGTAGCTCATTTATTCAAGATAGATCAGGAGATGTTTGGGGAAGCGGTAAAAATATTTTTAGAATAAATTTTGATTCAACCATCACATATTATTCTACATTGAATAATTTAAAAGGATCGGTAGGTAATATATCTAGATTCAATGGGAAGTTATTTGTAAGAACAGGCAGTGATTTATTTCAACTAGTCCCGCCAAAAACTATTTTTGATAATGTAACATTTCAACCTCAAAATGTAAATGAATTAACTGGATCGTCAAGGGGCGTAATTCAGTATAAAGATCAAATAATTACTACTAACAATTATACCATTAAGTCTACACAAAATAATGTAACAAAAATAATTTGTCCAATTTATAGATCTAGGGTCACAATTATTTCAAAATTAAACCCCAATCTAATTTTTAGCTCTAATTATGTCGCCGGATTGTTATTACATGAATACGTGAATGGCAGTTGGAAAGAAATTAAAATAAATTCAAAAAACAATCCTCCTTGTTTTGATTTATATGAAACAAATCCAGGACAAATAGTATTAACCACAAGAAAAGGGACATACAAATATGTTTATAATAAAGACGGTCAAGGAGAATTTACAAAACTAGAAAAAGACAGGTCCTTCATCAAAAATGAAGACTTTGATTTACATATATTTAATGATACAACATGCGTTTTAGTTGACTCATTGAAAAACATTTATTCTGTTGATTTGAATAATAATAAACTTAAATTTATTGGGGTTAATTTGCAAAAAATTGTTGGTGATGAATTTTGGAGATATAGTTATAATAAAGAGTCAAAGAATGGCTGGTTGATAACAGGAAAAGGTTTATATAATGCTCAATTTAATCTCAAAGATGGATTTACTTTAAAACAATACCCTTTTTATAAAGTTGGGTTATCTGAAATTTCAAACGGTTTTTTTGCAGAAGGGGTCGGAGATAAAGAAATATTATGGATAGGTTCTCAAGACGAAAAGGTGTATCGTTATTTTCCAGAATTAGCCTTAAAGGAAAAACACCAAAATTTTAATACTATTATAAGGGCTGTTTATGCAAATGGTCAAAGAGTTCCATTAAAACTAGAAAAACTCCCTTTTAGTCAAAACAATGTAACTTTTGAAGTTGCATATCCAGTTTATGGTAATGAATCTAAAACCACTTTTAGTTATTGGTTAGTTGGACAAGATAGTGCCTGGACTCCGTTTATTCAAGAATTTAAAAAGGAATATACCAATTTACATGAAGGTAATTATGTAATGCATGTTAGAGCAAAAGATGCAAGTGGAGAAATTTCAAATGAAGCCGTTCTAGAATTTAAAATATCTCCTCCTTGGTATAGAACCATTTGGGCTTAT
>JAFMJX010000285.1 GCA_017853235.1 Chitinophagaceae bacterium
CTAAAAATATAAATGTTCCAATAGGTTTTTTAGGATCCTTCAATCCCACTCTGTTTCTTTGGATAGCTTTAACTACTTTACCAATCGCATCATCTTGTCCAATCACCATTCCTTTCATCTCATCCGCCATTTTGCGCAACTTAGTAGTTTCTGCTTCTACCATTCTTTTAACAGGAATGCCAGTCATCATACTCACTACTTCGGCAATATTTTCTTCGTTGATTGGGAATCGTTTATTCTTACTTTCTTCTTCCCAAAGCCCTTTTGCTTTTTCTAAAGCTTCTCCTAATTTTTTTTCTGTGTCTCTTAAACTAGCCGCTTCTTCAAAACGTTGACTTTTTACAACTCTATTTTTTTCATTCTTAACTTCCTCAATTTGTTTTTCTAATTCTACAATATCTTGAGGAACGTTAATATTTTTTAAATGTACTCTCGCTCCAACTTCATCCAACACATCAATTGCTTTGTCTGGCAATAAACGATCTGTCATATAACGATCGCTTAATTTCACACAAGCTGTAATGGCTTCTTGATCATACACCACACTGTGATAATCTTCATATTTTGATTTGATATTATTCAAAATTGTGATGGTATCCTCCACACTAGGTGGTTCAATAATTACTTTTTGGAAACGTCTGTCTAATGCCCCATCTTTTTCAATGTGCATTCGATATTCATCCAAAGTAGATGCCCCAATGCATTGTAATTCACCACGAGCCAAAGCTGGCTTGAAAATATTAGAAGCGTCTAAAGATCCACTTGCACCACCCGCGCCAACAATCGTGTGAATCTCATCAATAAATAAAATTACATCTCTGTTTTTTTCTAATTCATTCATAATGGCCTTCATTCTTTCCTCAAACTGACCACGATATTTTGTACCTGCTACTAATGCAGCAAGGTCTAATGAAATGACACGTTTATCAAATAAAACCCTACTTACTTTTCTTTGTACTATTCGCAAAGCCAACCCTTCCACAATGGCGGTCTTACCCACCCCAGGTTCACCAATTAAAATAGGATTATTCTTTTTTCTTCTACTTAAAATTTGACTCACTCTTTCAATTTCAGCCTCACGTCCTACTATTGGATCCAATGCATCCATTTCTGCTAACTTGGTGATATCTCTTCCAAAATTATCTAATACAGGCGTTTTAGACTTACTGGCAGAAGCGGTCGTTTTTGCTTTTGAAGAAGCCCCAAATGGACCAGCTCCTCTTTTATCTTCATCAAATTCCTCGTCTCCTTCCTCAGAAAATTCAGCACTTGGAGGATTTACAGGATTTGAGGGAGAAGAACCTACCATCCCTAATTCGGTGCGGAATAAATCATAATCTACATCAAACTGATTTAAAATTTGAGTTGCAATATTTTCCTTGTTCTTTAATATGCTTAATAGTAAATGTTCAGTTTCAACCATGGGGCTTTTAAGGGCTTTAGCTTCTAATACCGTCACACGAATTACTTTTTCGGCTTGTTTGGTTAAAGGCAGGCTATTAATATTGGCTACATTTTTACCTGATTTGTCCTTTACAGCTAATTCAATTTCTTTCCTTAATTCGCCCAAATTGACATTGAGTTGCTTTAATACTTTAATGGCAGTATTTTCCTGATCTCTAATAAGTCCGAGCATAAGATGCTCGGCCCCAATAAAGTCATTACCTAATCTTAAGGCCTCTTCACGGCTATAAGAAATGATTTCCTTAACTTGTGTTGAAAAATTATTATCCATATATAAATTTGGAGCTGTTACAAGATTAACGAATATTTTTGACCTAAAGTATGTTAAGTATTACTTAGTTATCAACCTTTTATATCATTACCCATGCAATACAAAACCGACCTCAAGGAGAAATTTACCGTATTAACCTTTCTCGATACTAAGATGACTTCAAATCTCGTGCCAGAAATAGAAGCCCTCACCCAGGAAATATTAGGAAAACCCCCTAAAAACCTGGTTGTGAACTGCCAGCATATTACACAATGGGACCCAGAGGTCATTGAAGGTTTTGTCCATGCACAACAGCAGTTTTATGACAATAATGCCTCTTTTGTCATTTGTTCCTTATCAAAATCCCTTCAAGACAGTTTAGACAACAGCAATTTTGCTCAAATTATGAATACCACACCAACCGAATCTGAGGCTTGGGATATTGTTCAAATGGAGGAAATTGAAAGAGAATTACTGGATAGTGATGATATGGAATTTGCCAACCCAGAATAAGTTTTTTTAACGCGCCTTAATCCAATATTAGTTATTTTCGCCGTCATGATTACCCCGCAAACCATACAACAAATCACTCAAAGAATTGATATCATTGATATCGTAGGTGAGTTTGTAAAGTTAAAAAAGCGAGGTACTAATTATATTGGTAACTGTCCTTTTCACAACGAAAAAACTCCCTCCTTTACAGTTTCCCCTGCCAAAGAAATTTACAAATGCTTTGGGTGTGGTAAAAGTGGAAACAGCATCACTTTTTTAATGGAGCATGAAAAGTTGAGTTATGTTGAAAGTTTACGTTGGTTGGCAGCAAGATATAATATTGAAATTGAGGAAACCGAAAGTAGCCCAGAACAAAAAATGGCACAACAGGTGGCAGATAGTTT
>JAFMJX010000041.1 GCA_017853235.1 Chitinophagaceae bacterium
TGATTGGTTGCTTTTTGATCCAAATAATGACTTAGTATTCGGTAACCAAATCCGTTAAAAAGTAAGATCGATATGAATAAAATGGACGCCCCTTTTTTCATAGGTTAAAAATAATAAAAAACAGCAATATGAAGGCTTTTAAAGAGTAAAAATTGGCTTATACGGGCTTATTTTTTGTAAGTTTGAGGTCCAAAAGCACACCAGAAATGATGACTCAAACAAAATGGATAGGCGCCTTTCTTGTCCCCCTTTTGATCCTTTTTATTTACGTATGGATTCCACATCAAATAAAGTCACAATACAAAGTAATTATTCCACAAAATCAAACAGGGGTGAGTCGAAAATTGGTTCAAGTGGAAGAATGGAAAAAATGGATGCCATTTCAAAATGAGCTTGTTCAACAATTTTCACTTCCCTCTGGCAAATTGATACTTACCGAAACTTATATTGCATCTGTAAAAGGTTTTTATATTTATCAAGAAGATACCGCAGCCATAACCTTCATGACTGAAAATGCTGGAAAAGACTCCACCCTTTTGACCATTGAAACAATATTAAACAATCGACACCTCTCTCCCTTTAAAAGACTCTCGAATTATTGGCAATCAATAAGAATAGCGGATCCAATGAAAAAAATTGCGCAAGCTGCTCGACAATTTTACGGAACCACAAAAGGAGTGTATGGTTACCCTATTGTTTTAGAAAAGGTTAAGGATTCTGTATTAATGACGACTCAAAAAAACTTTAAGGACACTCCAACTATTGCACAAGTTTATGAGATGCTGAACTCACTCCAACAGCATATTCAAAAAAATATGGGTACCATAAAAGGAGATCCAATGGTTAATATTACCAACTTGGGGCAAGAAAATATTTTTGTTCAAGTAGGCTTGCCTATTGAAAAATCGATACCTGAAGCGAATGGTTTTCAGATTAAAAAAATGGTGTTAGGAAATATATTATCAGCACAAGTAAAAGGAGATAATCATACCGTGTACCGTGCTTTTAAAGAAACCGAAAATTTTGTTCGTGATAATAGTAAGGAATCTCCCGCAATGCCTTTTATTGTTTATCATACCAACAGATTGATTCAAAAAGATAGCTCACAATGGGTTTCCACTATTTATTACCCAATTTATTAAACTGAATGACTCTTAAACTATCTGAGTTCATGGCTAGTACAAAAGCGTTTTGACTTCCTATTTGAATAGGTGCAAGGCGTCTTACCTGCCCTTTTATGACTAATCCATTGAAAGGGACTACTTCAAAATCTCCCTTTCCCTTATTTAGTAATATAGTTCCATAATCAGCATCATACCTTCCCATTTGAACATTGTTATCATAAAAATTTCCCATCATCATAACGTCAGCAAGACCATCTCCATTTACATCACAAATTTGAGCGCATTTATATGCAGTCATTTGAGCTTCTATTGGTAAAACTTTAGGCGTGAAATTACCTTTGCCGTCATTGATGAATAGTGTATTTGAAAAATGGTAGGCTAAATATTGCTTCGCTGATTTTAATTTTTCTTGAGTAAATATGTCAGCTAGTTTTGCTTTAGCAAAATCTTCGGCATATAAATATTTCTTTTTGATTTTTGGTATTTGACGTTGCAACTCATCCTTATTTGCAAATGGGATTTCCTTGCCTTGTAAATAAAAGGTTACAATTTGTTCTGCTTTACCATTGTCATCAAAATCATTATAGTACATTCTTATTGGCTCTTCTTGATTGGCTTTTAAGCGAGTATTTAATCCCAGATTTCCAGCAATTAAATCCAAATCACCATCTCCATCTACATCTACAGGTAAAGTGAAATTCCACCAACCAGGCAATTTTGTGACGACTCCTTTTTGCCATTTTTTAGCATTTGGGAATAATACCTCAATGCCTCCCCACTGGTGGGTAATAATAATTTCTTTTTGTCCATCTTGATTGATATCTGCCTCAACTGCATTCGTGATAAAACCTATCTTTTCTAAAAAAGGGGCCATGGTATTTGTTACATTTTTAAAATGACCATCACCTGTATTATATAAGACATAACTGTCGGCAGGATAGCCATAATCCATTGCTTTCACCCTGCTTGACATAAAAATATCAGGATACCCATCCCCATTAAAATCACGTAAAATAATAGAAGAGGTTTGATTATATACCGGAATGGCATTTTCTAATTTAGAGAAAAGACCTTTGCCATTGTTTAAATACACTCTTGATAGCATATTGACATCTTTGCCATAATATTCATTTCCTCCCGAACCCACCACTAAATCAATTTTGCCATCTTTGTTCACATCACAAAAAACCGCATCCACATCTTCATAATTACTATCTAACTGAAATGCAGGCTGTATTGATTTCACAAATTTGCCATTTGCTTGTTGTAAAAATAAACCTCCCGTAAATCCGCGTGCTGCGCCAATATAAATATCCTCCAAATGATCCTGGTTCACATCTCCTATAGCTAATGCGGGACCTTCGGTAGAATTCATCTGAGGTATTAATTGTTCTCTATTAAATTCCTGGAATACATTTTCATGGTGAACATATTGAATGCCGGTTTCGGAAGTTATTTCACGCATTGGATACCCTTTGGTAGGCCAATGCTGCGTAAGTAAAGTATAATTAAATAGGGGCAGCCCATTATGATATTCAAAATGCAATGGCTTTAAAGTTGTTTCCTTTGGAATCCAATTTTTTGGATCTAATTTTTGAAAAGTATTATCAGGCCAAATTAAAAATGCAGAATCTACTACTGTATTTTTTAATCCAATCGTTAAAGGCACTTCCATGCTAGATAAAAATCCTTTCACTGGATATTTTTCATAAGAACGTATTTCGCTCCCAACAAACAACACCACTTTAGCCCCTAATGCATTTATATTTTTAGAAGGCCCCTTCAAATAAATAGTAATAGACTTGTTATTGAATTGCGCATTCGCTTTGTTTTCATAAATAAAGGATTTATCATTGACATTATTGACCACCAAATCCAAATCACCATCATTGTCTAAATCTGCATATGCTGCTCCATTGGAATAAGAATTAGGATTACTCGTAATGGCTTGCTCTTTATCTTCAAATGCTAAATTTTTCTTATTTAGGAAAAACTGATTAGGAATTTTAATTTCAGGGAAACGATCAATAAGAGCCATATCTTTTTCACCCATTTTATTATCCCTTATTTTTTCTTGAATTTCTTGATTGGAAACATAATTGACGTAATCCATATCATTCATTCGCTTAGGTATACCATTAGCAACAAAAACATCTTTGTAACCATCATTATCAAAATCCATTAATAAGGTAGCCCATGACCAATCTGTTGCAAAAATGCCTGAATACATTCCTATTTCACTAAAATGTCCATTACGACGATTCCATTGTAAATTATTACGCGTAAACTGATAACTGTAGCCAACAGATATTTTGTACTTATAAATATCATAATCATCTTCCCCTAATGAACGCTTTAAAATATATGGGTCCTTAGGAAGCATATCCATAGAAACAATTTCGGGAAAACCATCATTGTTTAAATCTCCAACGTCAACTCCCATGGAATATTGGCTGGTATGCATTAAGCTTTCAGATTGCATATCCTTGAATGTACCGTTGCGTTGATTTAAATACAAATAATCGTTTTCATGAAAATCGTTTCCTGCATAAATGTCTGGCCATCCATCTAAATTGATATCACTCACTACCACTCCTAAGCCATAACTAATTGCAGAACTATTGATTTTTGTAGAAGCTGTAACATCTTTGTAATATCCGTTGTCATTTTTATAAATTCGATCCCCTGATAAAGGATCAAAAGTTCCTATAAAATTATTTCTAGGGGCAAAAGTTCCATTTTGATGTACTGAATGATTTAATAAAAAAACATCTAAGTCACCATCTCCATCAAAGTCAAAAAAGCTCGCTTGTGTGCTAAAGCCAGAAAAATTGAGCCCATATTTTTCTGCTTCATTTTTATAGGTGGGTATCCCGTTTACGATACCTTGACAAACTAGAAGTTGATTGGTATTATTAAATTTTTCAAAATGGCCTAACCTACAAATATAAATATCTAATAAACCATCATTATTAATATCAACCACAGAAACACCCGTATTCCATGCTGAATCATTTGGAATTTGAGCATCGGCTGTGACATTTTGAAATTGTAAATTTCCTTTATTGAGATACATTTGATTTTGACTCTCATTAGATGCAAAAAATAGGTCTATTTTTCCATCATTGTTAAAATCACCTGTGCCCACACCTGCACCGTTATAATAATACATATAATGAAACATATTAAAGGCTTCATTAGGATGTAATTTGTTTTCAAATTGTATACCTGTTTTTTGAGCATCTAACATTTCAAATAGAGGTGCTTCTTTTTTTACTGGCGAACAAGCAAAAAAAGCAAACCCTAACAACACACTAGCAAAACGAACTTTATTCATATGCTTGCTTATGGTTTTTGCTTTAATGAAACTAAAACGGGAAAATCATCATTGCGAATAAATAATACTTGATGTGATTTCCCATGAGGTATGTCAAATATATCTTTTACCTGACCTGTAATGGATAATCCAGATTGTTTATCTTCCATAACCTCCCATTGACGCTTTCCTTTATTTAGTAAAACCAATCCATAATTGGCATCTAACCTTCCAAATTGTGGTAAAAATCCAAATTGATTCCCTCCAATGATCAAATCAGATTTTTGATCCCCATTTACATCCATAACAGCTACTGCATTCATAGAAGAAAATTGAACTTCATTGGGCAGTCTTTGGATGTCAAAACTTCCGTCTCCCTTGCCCCAAGCGATTATAGAGGAAGTATAATTGTAAATCTTTTTTTCCGCCTTCGCTAACAACTCTGGCTTAAACAATTCTTGAATTGTTTTTTTAGCATAATCCTGATAATTCAAGTTTTGCTTTTTAATGAGAGGGATTTGTTCTTGCATTTCAGCCTTTAAAAAAACTGTGTAATCTTTTCCATGAATGCCTCTAGTCAATATTTTATCTAAACTTTCATTTCCATCAAAATCATACATCCATAAAGTCACTGGGTTTTGTGCAGTAGGTTTTAAATAACTATTTTCTCCCATATTCCCTATGATCAAGTCATTATGACCATCCCCATCTAAATCGGCCATTTGAATTTTTTGCCACCAACCCGAATATGATTTTAAATTAGAATTTTCTTCTACCATTTTTCCTTGTTGGAAAGAAAAAATAATGGGATACATATAATCCCCCACCACCACTAATTGATTGCTATGTTTCCCAAGCACATCTCCCCAAATTGCGCTCGTTACCATTCCCAATGATTTAAATGCAGGAGCTACTGTAGCAGTCACATCTGTAAAATGACCTTTACCATCATTTTCATATAATGCACTTGAAGGGGTCACTCCATATTTAAAAGGAGTATTACGTGCACCAACAAACAAATCAATATCCCCATCTTGATCAAAATCCATAGGAACCATGGTCCCTACATTAAAAGCAAAATCAGGAAATGCATTTTTAGCATAAGTAAACTTGGCCTTTCCATCATTTAAAAACAAGCGGTGATTTAATTCGCCACTATTAGCTAATCGATCATTTCCGCCAGCTCCTACTAACAAATCTAAATCACCATCCTGATCCACATCAAAAAATACAGAAGCTACGTCTTCAAAATTTTTAAATGGAGCGAATGCCACTTGATCTTTTTTTAAAAATTGGCCCTGTGCATTTTGAATAAATATATTACCCCCTTTCCCATTAGCACCCCCAATAAATAAGTCTTGTAATCCATCCCCATTTAGATCTCCTGTAGCCCCCCTAGGACCTTCTTGCGAAAGAACCCTAGGAATAATTCTTTCTGCATAAAAATCCACGTGGTCATTTTCAACATGTCTCTCAAAATTATTTTTTTGCACTTCAAAAAGGGGATCCACTTTAGGCTCCCACTTTAAAAAAGGTAGAGTGATTTGATTTTTTTGATCCACTACATAATTGGTATCCAATTTGTTGAATTGTAATAAAGTCTGTGTGAGATTTGGCCAAATAATTTTAACCGAATCCACTTTTGTCATGGCTCCTAAACCAAAAACCTGTTTATAATCAACGGAAGATTGAAAACCACGCGCTGGAATAATTTCCTTACTTAATATTTGTTGATGAGCGTATACGTTAATTTTTGCACCAACTGCATTGGTATTATGGTCTATCCCTTTTAATTGTATGCCTAAATAATGATTGCCATTCCATTCTCTACTTTTATTCTTGAAAATAAAGGAAGGCATGTTATTATTATTCACTATCATATCCAAATCACCATCATTATCCAAGTCGCCATAAGCGGCACCATTAGAGAAACTTGGTATACTCAACCCCCAATCCTTTGCAGACTCCTGAAAAGTAAGATCCCCTTTGTTATGATACATTTTATTGGGAATAGGTTGCGAACTCATTTTTTGAATAATACTACTTACTTCTTCTTTTTTACCTGTGAGTACCATTTTTTGTATCATGGTATTTGCAAAAAAGTCAATAAAATCCTGATTGGTTAAATCGCGATAAATTCCATTACTTACATAAATATCATTATAACCATCATTGTCGGCATCAAAAATCATTTCACCCCAACTCCAATCACTAGCTTCCACACCCGAAAAATGTGCAATTTCTTTATACTTGCCATTTTTATTATTTAACTGTAAAGCATTGTGCATAAACTGATGGTAAAAACCAGAAGCTACTTTTAAACGATAAATATCAATATTATCAAAAGAGGTCGTGGTTTTTAAACGATACTCATCATCCGGTAACATTTCGGTAGTGAAAATATCAGGATAACCATCATTGTTAATATCGGCCATATCTGTTCCCATGGAAGCAATACTATTATGTTCCATGTAATTTTCTAACTCATCCTTAAAGGTTCCATTTTTTTGATTGATATACAAATAGTCTCTTTCAAAAAAATCATTGGATACATATACATCAGGCCAACCATCTCCATTCACATCCCCCACAGTCACTCCTAAACCAAAGCTAATTAAAGACCCATGAATCCCAGCTTGTTTAGATACTTCAATAAAATGTCCATTATCATTTCGATACAAATGATCTCCTCCTCCTTTTAAAAAATCAGCCACTTTTGAATCTTCGGCACGCACATCTCGCGCATTTGAGTAATTTAAAGTATTTACAGGGATTGGGCTATTGTTGACTATAAAACAATCTAAATCACCATCCATATCAAAATCAAAAAAGGATGCATGTGTAGTATAACCATCATTATCCAATCCGTATGCAGCAGCACTTTCTGTAAAAGTTAAATCATGATTATTTATGAATAACTGATTTTTTCGAAGTTCAGGCTCCATCATATTTCCTGCATTACAAACATAAATATCTAACCACCCATCATGATTAATATCAACCATAGTAACGCCCGTACTCCATTGTTTTTTGTCAATAAAACCAGCTTTCGATGAAATGTCTTCGAAAGAAAAATTTCCTTTATTTAAATATAATTTATTTGCACCTTGATTGGCAGTAAAAAAAACGTCAGCCAATCCATCATTATTAATATCTCCAATACCTACCCCTGCACCATTATAAAAATTTCGATATTTAAAAATATTATTATCCTTATCATCCACTACAGTATTGGTAAATTGGATTCCTGTATTGTCCATTTTTTCAAATAAGGCATGAGCTGACTCAGACTTACAAGCACTAAAAAATAAACTTAACACTCCTAAAAAATGAGCACCAAAAAATATTTTTTTCATGGGATTTTACCTTACTTAAGTATCAGTAAAATTACAACAAAACTCCCTTTGAATTTACCTTAAGAGACTTTTAATAAACAAAAAAGCCCTCCCGAAATGGGGAGGGCTTAATATGATTTAGTTTATTTTTTTAAACTAGTAACCAAAGTTTTGTTTCAAATTAGGATTTGAAGAAACTGCTTGGTTAGGAATAGGATAAACTACTCTGAAAGCGTCAGACTTATTTGGTCTTTCGTTTACAGGATCATTGAATTTACCAAAACGGATCAAGTCTGTTCTTCTTGAACCTTCTAAGTATAATTCACGACCTCTTTCAGCTAAGATATCGCTTAATGTTGCAGATCCTAATGGAGATGCTCCAGAACGCTTTCTGATAGCATTTACAATAGAAAGTGCTGTTTCACCATTTGTTGCAGAGGCACCTCTAGCAATCGCTTCTGCTTTCATTAAAGCAGCATCAGCATAACGGAAGATTACGAATTCATTTTCGTCATTCCATCCCATTTGGTCTCCTCTTAAAGGATACTTCATAGTTCTGATACCTTTTGCTTCAGTAGAGAAGAATAAACTTACATCAGGAGTAAAAATTAATGGAGAACCAGAACGATCTTTAACCATTACTTTTTTACCACCATCATATTTGAATTGAGTATCCGCTAAGAAACCTGCGTTAAAACCAGATACTTCAGTCATATTTGGTAATGCAGTATATCTTCTAGCATCCGCTTTTTCAAATGAGTTATAAAAATCAGCAGTAGTAGTGAAACCATTCCAACCAGAAAATGCTTGGTTGTAGTGAGTTCCCATACCAGTTGCCCAAGTTACATCGGTAGTTCCACCAGTTTGAGTTGCTTTACCAGGACCATTAGAAGCTCTTGATAAAATTAACTCGGTAGAAGCAGAGTAGTTATCCCATTTGAAGTTATCCCAATAAGCAGTAGATAATTTGAATTTACCTGAAGCAGTAATTTGATCTACTAATGCTACTACTGCATTCATATCAGCAGCATCAAAAGTATAAGGACCAGCTGGTTTGGTAGGATCTGCTTTATAAACTGCTTTGTTTAATAATAAACGAGCTTTTAAAAATTGAGCAGCTTGCTTATTTGCTTTATGCATATCTGAACCAGGACCGAAGCTAGGTAATGCAGCAATTGCAGCATCTAAATCGGCAATGATCCAATCATAAGCAGCAGATCTTGTTTTTACAGCAGGAATAGCATCAGGACCATCTGAAGCAGCACGATAAGGAACTTGTCCATAAAGATCCATTACTTGGCTTGCAAAGTAAGCTCTTAAGAATTTACCTTCAGCTTGTGCAGCACCAGTACCTTTTTCTGCTACTAATGTAGCTTGGAATAAAGCACCATTTAAACCGTTCCAAGTATCATAAATTTGGTTGTGAGCACCATCTACTGCATGTAAATGGATTTTTCTCCAAGTACCAAAGTCATCCCAGTCAGTACCACGAGTTGGTCCTAACAATTCATCAGTAGAATGCACTTGTAATGCATGCCAACCGTATTGACCAGATAATTGGTTTAATTGTCCATAAACAGATGCTAAATCGGCAGTGGAAGCTCCAGAAGTTGCAGAAGCAACTGATTTAGAACCAAACACTTCTTCATCTAATTTAGAACAAGAAACCTGTCCAATGCAAAGTGCAATGGCACTTACATAGATGGCTGTTTGTTTTATAAAATTATTTTTCATGTGTATAATTATTTATTTAATTAAAAACGAGCGTTGATACCAAATGTGAATGTTCTAGCTTTTGGAGTTGCTGTGTAGTCAAATCCTCTTGAAGGAACACCACCAATTTGCTTATCTACGTTTACTTCAGGATCTAAGCCAGAATATTTAGTGAATAATGCTAAGTTTTGACCAGATACAGTTACGTTCAAACCTTTAATGAATGAACCTTTCTTAACATCAATCGCATAACTTAAACTAGCATTAGCTAAACGGATATAATCTCCTTTTTCTAAGAAACGAGTAGATACGTTACCTGGGTTGATTGAATTTTCAATACTGTAGATAACATCTCTTGTAACGTTGTGCGCTGTTTTCAAACTACCTTTTAATAATAATGCGTTTGCAGTATTGTTATATACGTAGAAACCAGTTACCGCGTTAAAGAATACACTAGCAGTTAATTTTTTATAAGAGAAGCTGTTTGTTAAACCCGCATTGAAAGTAGGTAAAGCACTTCCTTGTAATTCATCCTTTGCACCATTTGCATATACACCATTTCCATAAGCATCAAATCTTAAGAAAGTAGGCATATTAAATGTAAACAATGGATATCCATCACGAATAGTTTGTGCATAAGCACCAGTCAAACCTTGACCAGAAACTTCTCCTGTGTTTACTACAGTTGATCCAAATCCTTCTACACGGTTTTTCAAGAAAGACATGTTGTAAGCAACATCCCATCCAAAAGCACCTCTGTATGCAGGACGTACTAATTGATAATCTAAACTAAATTCCCAACCAGTGTTTTTAACATTACCTGGTAAGTTAACCCAACGATTCGCAGAAGCTGCTGGTTGAGGATAGCTGATTAACATTAATAAATCTTGAGTTGATTTATTGAAGTAGTCCACAGTACCATTTAATCTACCATTTAACATAGTGAAATCAACACCAATACCAGTAGTAGTAGTTTGCTCCCATCTTAAATTAGGGTTAGAGTTGGTAATAATAGAGTTACCTCCGTTGAAATCTTTTTGTTGTAAAGCTAAAGAAGCATAAGCAGGGAACTCTTGGTTACCTGTAATACCATAGTTAACTCTTGCATCAAAATTAGAGAAGATTTTTCCTAAAGTATTTTGAGCAAATTTTTCTTCTAAAACTCTCCATTTGAAACCAAATGCAGGGAAAGTACCGTATTTGTTACCAGCACTAAATTTAGAAGATCCATCAATTCTAGCTAAAGCAGAGAAGATGTATTTATCCTTCATGGTGTAATTCACACGAGAGAAATAAGATTGTAATTCTACTTTAGTACTATCGCCATATACATCTGTTGAACCACCTTTGTAGTCATCAAAATTTGTCAACATTTTGGTAGCACCTGCAGTACCCCATCTTTGTGAAGCACGATAGTAGTCGGTAGTTTTTTGATAAGAGAAGGCAGCTAAAGCTTGTAAGCTGTTGCCATTCTTAAATGTTTTATCATAATTCAAAGTATGTTCAATCACACTTGAATTTTGATTTAAGAATTGTTGTGCAGCTCTACCTTTTCCAGAGAAATCACTACCCGCATAGTTTTTACCACGGATATTGATGGTACCTTGAATGTAGGCACTTGGTAAACGAGGGTCAACAAAAGTCAAACGCTCAGAAGAACCATTCTCCATACCATAAATCATCTTATAAGTCAAGTTTTCATTGATTTTATAAGATAAAGAGAGGTTAGATAAAAACTTGCTATAGGTATCATTGTCCTTGTAACCTTCTAAAATTGCAACAGGGTTTCTGTTACCATCTTGATTGTCATACCAAGAACCATCTTTATTATAAATTGGGAAAGTTGGGTTGTAGCTAATCATCGCACCAATCAAAGAACCTTGATAACCTGCGTTATTAGTTACTTGCGCATAACTGTTTTTAACTGAAGATTGGTTAATTGTTAAATCTAATTTTAACTTAGAAGTTAATTGATTAGAATATTTTAAACCAAAAGTCATTCTCTTTAAACCTTGAGTTTTTACGATACCTTCTTGGTTATCATAAGAACCATTTAATTTTAAAGCAGTTTTAGCATTTGAATAACCCCAACCTAAGTTGTAGCTATTAGAAATAGCAGTTTGGAATACTTGATCTTGCCAG
>JAFMJX010000286.1 GCA_017853235.1 Chitinophagaceae bacterium
CCATAATTAGCAAGCATATAACACAATCCTCCGGGTGTTCCAGGTGTTGTGGCAGCAAGAGGGCCATACTCTGGAGGAAAAGCATACCCCTTCTGTTTGAAAAAGTCAGCAGTAGCACCACTTGGAGCCACTCCCATTGCGTTAATGGCAATAACTTTTTTTAGTTTAGGATTATATAATAATGCTTGTGTTTCTCCACCCCAGCTTAGCACATCCCACATTGTGCAAGTGGCAGCCAGCATGGCGCAGGCGGCATCAACAGCATTTCCACCTTTTTGAAAAAGTGTGGCTCCAGCAGTTGCGGCAAGAGGCTTACCGGTAATAGCCATCCACTTTTTAGCATGTAAAGGCGGCTTTTGAGTGGGCTGGGAAAAAACATCGTAGGAACCTGAAATCATTAATAATAATATCAGGCAATACTTGGCAAGCTTTTTCATGATATAAAGATACTACACGATTGATTGAAATCATTGCACTCTAAACGCATTCAGCAAATCTTTACCGGCAGATGACCATTTCTTTTGATGCAAGTATTACTTTTACAATTCGTTTAACGCTTATGAAAATTTTTGTTGCAGGCTTACCCCCAGATATGGACGAATCTGAATTAGAAGAATTTTTCGAAAAATATGGAAAAGTTGATTCGGTTTCCATTGCAAAAGATAGAATGACAAAGAAAAGAAAGGGCTTTGGCTTTGTAGAAATGAGTAATTCTTTACAAGCCAGAACTGCAATCCAGACACTAAATGGACTGGGAATAGGAAGAAATACACTTGTTGTAAAAGAGGCTGTATAAATTTACCAGGCAGCCATTATTGTGGAAGAATGAGCCTTTAAAATTACTTTTTCTTTTGATGGTACTCTGCTAGGAGTTGGTAAAAAGAAATGATTTTTCATGACCATATGTAAAGCCACCCCTTTCTTTCCCAGATACGCGTAAGGATCAATTTGGATGGATTTGTCACTTGGATTAAACCAAACTTGAACATTTCTCCAGTTATCAGCAGTTTCTGTAGCGTCCATAAAATATCCGACTAAGCCTGTACTGCTATCTGCATAAAATTGTACTTGGCGTGAAGGATCTGGCAGGCTAAAAACGGGATGACTCCTTTTCAATTGAATCAGATTTTTTACAAATCCAACTAAGTCCGTGTGAATTGTTTTCAGCTCCCAGTCAATGGCGTTAATACTATCAGGAGACTCAAACGAATTTTCAACCCCTTTTTTAGTTCTCATAAATTCAGAACCTGCATGAATAAAAGTTGGACTTTGAGAAGTTAAAATCAATGCATAAGCTAATTTCTGAAGTTCTTTAATTTGAGCTAACGAATAAGTTGGGTTAGAAATTTGCAATTTGTCTCTCAACGTATGATTATCATGACAATCTGCATATGCAATTAACTGTTGAGGACTCTTTGTTAATGGCGTTTTTGTATATCTAACTTTTTCATAGTTAATAGCAGGATGCGATACCCCACCTACTAAGCCAAAAAGTATAGAATTGATATCGCTGGTAGACCCGCTTAAGTACCCTTTTTGAGTTGGCTCAAAAACACTTCCTTTTAATCCATCTCTAAATTCATCCCCAAAAACTGCGATTGAATTCAATTGATTCACATTACTTTTTAAGGCTCTTTCCTTATCTGACAATGGTGAAGCACCCGCAGTCCACCCCTCACCATATAAAAGAATGGAGGGATTTATGGCTCGTAAAGTATCTGCGATCATATTCATTGTTGCTATGTCATGAATCCCCATTAGATCAAATCGAAAACCATCAATATGATACTCGGTTAACCAATGTTTCAAAGATTGAAGCATAAAATTTCTAAACATTGGCCTTTCGCTAGCCGTTTCATTTCCACAAGCGGATGCATTCGAAAAATACCCATTGCTAGTCTTACGATAATAATATCCAGGCACTAATTGCTCAAACGATGAATTCTCCGAAAGTGCTGTATGATTATATACTACGTCCATTACAATTTTTAAACCCTTTTCGTGAAAGGACTGAACCATTTTTTTCAACTCGATTATTCGTGTAGCGGGATCTATATTGCTTGATGCATAAACACCTTCTGGAGAATTATAATGAAAGGGATCATATCCCCAATTATATGGAGGTGAAGGCTTTGATTCATCACTGGATTTGAAATCAAAAAATGGCAGCAAATGAACATGTGTAACACCAAGTTCACGGATATGATCTACTCCCGTTGATAATCCCTCATTATTGATTGTACCTACCTCTGTAAGACCAAGATACTTTCCCTTATTTTGAATACCAGAAGATAAATGTTTGCTTGCATCTCTTATATTCAATTCGTAAATAATAACTGCATTAGTTTTTGTCTGATTAATTGAAACATCTTTTTTCCAGTCTAATGGGTTGGTTTTTTCTAATTCAAGAATGGCTGAATAGGTGCCATTTTCACTAACTGCAATTGAGTACGGATCTGTTACCCATTTACTCCAAGTCCTACCGGCTCCATTTATTGGATTCCTGGCACGGAGCAAATAATATTTATAATTATTACTCTTATGGAATTGGAGTTCCCACACTCCTTGCTCTACGCTTTTTAAATAATACGTTTG
>JAFMJX010000042.1 GCA_017853235.1 Chitinophagaceae bacterium
TAAATCAAGTTTGCGCAAATAGGGCGAAAAATTTTACAGTAAGATATGATTCGCCAAAAATTGCAGAGGATGAAACGGGGTTAAAATTAAAAGTGGAGTTAAACTTAATGAAAGTAAATTTCACGTACTCGACTTTTTTAAAAATACAGGATTGTAAAGAATGTTTAACTGATACAACATGTTGATTCTAACTTATATACTTCTAATTATTTTAATGTGCTTTATAGGTGCATTGTCTTATTATGTTGCAATTGGGGTACATAGAATGTTAGATTACGGAGGTATATTTTGGAAACTAAGATTCAATAAATTTCTAAAAAGTGCGGATGGTTTTCAAATAAAAATGTTACATGAAATATTAAACCAAGACCTTACAGATAAAAATTTGGATAACTTGAAATTAAATCATGGTTACCCCTACGCAGAAAAAAGAGACACGCTAAATAATATATATTGGCAAATTGTAACAGATAAACCAGAGTTGAAAATATGGCTATGTAATGAATGTTTAGCGTACCGAATAGCCTTGTTTTACGCCTTTTGTTCACTTGTTTTATTTATTTGGTATGGTTTAATTAGTTGGTATGGTGGTTTTATCTTTTGGTTTTTTGCTTTGCCTTTAATCACTTCTGCAATTTCAATTCAATCAAGATTAAATGACTAATTGTTGCACTAAAGAATATTATACAATTGGTACATTTTCCAATTGTGGACAAATTAACACCGGGTTAATTGCAGCCCAAGGAGGAATTTATACAATACTATTTGAGTACAAAGGAAAAGAAAATAGTTTTAGAGTTTTTGCAGCACAAGGGGATGAGATTATAATTTTCAATTTGTTTGCAGAGGATGCAGACACGAAAATAAGAATCATTAATCCAGACGGAAGCCAGTTTGAATATAATCACTACAATTGCATAAATGCAACATGTGAAACTTATAATGTTTTTTTAATATCTACAATACCGTATAATAAATTTATCATTGAATGTGATGAGTGTTGCCCGGTTGTAGAAAATTTAACTACTTGCTAAATAAAATAAAATGTTTACAGAACAAGAGCAGCCAATAATTTCACCGACAGAGAGCGCAGAATGTACCCTTAATAATCAAGCATTATTTGATGTATGGAATTGGATTAGGTGTTTGTCTTCAAAAAATGTTTACACAGATAAAAAATGTTACTACTTCTGGAATGGTAGTACTGAATTAGATACTTTTCAAATTCCTAAAGCGGATATTCCAAACGAGCCTACTAAATGTGAAGTCGCTGTATATATAATTAATAATACAACTCATGTTCGCAAAGAATTTAAGTTTCATGAGGACTTAGACGGTGTTACCATTGAATGGGCGTGGGATGATACAGACCCCGACAATTGGATAGTAATGTTGTCAACCCCGGCAACGGTTGAGGAAACTGTTATAATTGAAGTCTTAAAAAGAGAATCTATTTTAGATATGATTCAGTGTGCAGATTTATAAATTTTAAATAGTAAAAAAATGGCGTGTGTATTTGAATGTCCTGTTCCTGTTGGTAATCCATATCAAACATTAGATGAATGTAAGGAAGTAGTATTGGCCCCAACAACTTGCGCGCAAGCGGAAAATAATTGGTCAATACTTGCAAAAATTTTAGAAGTTGTAAATCTTTTGAGGTGCAAATACTTGGAAGGGAGCGAGACAATATCGTACAGGTACAAGCAAAAATTAAGTTCACCTGTTTACTTTGTAACGGTTGCGGCTACTAAATTAGTAGGTGTAGATCCAGATAATGTAATTTTTTCGGTGAATGGTGTACAGTGTTATCATACCTCGCAATTATTCGGGGCAATTAGATACGAGTTTGATTCTGCAATGGATAAAATTTCATTTTATGACGACAATAACGCTGCTTTAACTTTAGGGGCAGTGGATAACGTTGATTTTATTGATTTAATAATTTTAAAATAATTATGAAAAAGGTACTTTTGTTTTTTTTGTTCCCTTTGTTCGTTTATTCACAAGGCGGCATAAGGCTTTACCAAATTCAAGCGCATACGATTGGGGGAGTGCGACAAGATTCATCATTCGTTATGACCGGATCGGACGGACGATTAAATTATATTTCGCTCGACTCTTTAAATGTAATTGTAAATAAATACTTTGACCTTTGCGATGAATTAAATGAAGTTGAAATAGGAACGCTGGATACTAGCGAATATTTTTTACAAAGTGATTGTAAAAGGGTGAAACTTTCAGAGGTAACGAATGGAGATTTATTTACTTGTGTTCGTGTGTTAGAGTGCATTCAGGAAGATTGTGAAGGTATCAGGGAATGCGTTACAAGTATAATTGATTGTGAGTATATTGATAGTTGCGTTTCGCTTAGTGATTTTGATTGTGATTCCGTTGCCGCATGTTTAGATGAAATTCTTTGTGATAGAGTTTTGGCATGTTTGGAGGACAGCTTAGATATTTCAGATATTGTTTGTAATGCTTTTAATTCTTTTATTGGTAGGGCGGGCGAAGTTGGTGACTCTATTATTGTAACGAATGGAGGTATATGTGCGAAGATTCCTTTTACGGAGGCGATGGGTAGGGGTGACTATCAATTATATGTACGTGACTCATCATGTATTGATTTGGAAATGTTAAACGATACAACATTAACAGCAATAGTTTTAATTTCTGGCGACGCTAATAATAATATAGAATGTAGGGGCGACGGTTTATTTTCAGCAAATAATTGTGAGGAGTTTTCAACAGCACCTATGATTAATTTAGAAAACGATGCCGGATATTTTTTTTATGTAAACAAAGATGAGGACCCCGATATGTGCTATAAGAGTGAATTAAAATTTGCACCAGGGGATTGCATAAATTTACAAATGGTAGACGGTGCTTTTCGTGCAGATATTGAAATTTCACCAAACGCTGGGAATATAATTACATGTGTTGGGAATGGTTTATATGCCACAGCGGATACAACAGGACAAGATAATAGTTGGCTTTGTGATTCGTTGAGTTCGTTAGACTTAGGGGATGATTTACAAATTAATGATTATGTCGTGGGAATAGAGGGTGGCAATAGTTGCAAACTAAAACAATTGACGGCACAATCTACATGCCCAAATGAACCTCCTGTAACTACTTATATTTACGTAGTTGTTCAAGATGAGGGCGGAAATTGTGTACGTATAACGTGTGCAGCATTTAAAACATTCCTAAATGGAGGATCGTGCATATGATTTTTAAAATTATTTTTTGCGGATTGGTTTTGTTTTCATGTGGCAAAGATGAAGTAAAAATAATTCCTAAAAAAGAAAAAGAATGGAAGCCCGTAAAACACCATTTTGATACGGTTGAAAAGTATATAATTTTAGGAGACATGAACGTAAGTAGAATTTACAGGTCTAAGGTAAAGGAAGTTTGGATATATTCAAAAACCGGATCGAGTATTTTAAAATATATAGACACCAATAATATTGATTTTCCAGAAAATATAATGCCGTTACCAGACGCAATTTGGGATGGCAAAAAAAAATAAAATAATTTTTATATGAAAAAAATAGGAGATATATTTTTAACTGTACTAGGTACTTTTTTGAAGATACCATACTTTTGGATGCCTGCAAGTTGGAAGGGTTACAGGACATATGCAATTACAGGATTGACGGCAATTTTTACAGCTCTTGATTCTTTGAATTTAATTGATTTAAGCTCTAGGATTTGTGCAGCCGCAGAATCAGTAGCGCATATTTGGAACCCTGAATTTGTTTGTGATGTAAACAGTGTGATGTCTGGGGTTGCATCTTATATTGGTTTAGTTTTGGTTAAACTTCGTTCCGAGACTTAGCGATTTTTCATTTTTGTTTTCCGGGCGGTGCATCTGGCCGCTCGGTTTTCTAATTAATTTAAAATTACAAAATGAATAATTCAGAAAAACTTTTGCTTTGTGCTATTAAGTATTTGGGAATAAAAGAATCATTAACCGGATGGGATGAAACGGTAAAAAAATGGATATATGCCTCATGTGATTCAATTGGTTTGGAAAAACCTGATGACGATTCTAAATTCGCTTGGTGTGCGTGCTTTGTTTCTAATATGTTACATGAGAGCGGAATTTGGACAAATGAAAAACATATTGTTTCTGCTCGCAAATTTTTAGATGTTGGAAATAATATTAGTAATCCAGAAATGGGGGACATTGTAATACTTGAACGTGGGAAAGGTTTTGGGCATATAGGATTTTATATTAATGAAACAGAGAGTAAAGTAAAGTTACTCTCTGGAAATTCAAACGATAGCGTTTCTATTTCTGATTATGACAAAAAAAGAATTTTGGGTATTAGAAAAATTTAAAAAACAATAATGATAAAAAGACATGGTACTAATTCAATATTAATCGACTATGGAAAACAATTGTCAGGATCGGTTAATGAACTGTTTTTTTGTTCAGACATTCACCTGGACAATATAGGCTGCGATAGAAACCTATTTAAATCAGACTTACAACGTGCAAAAGATAGGGGAGCGTATATCTTTATCTTTGGTGATTTAATGGATTTGATGCAGGGAAAATACGATCCAAGATCGAATAAGTCAATCTTAATGAACCAACATAAGAGTGAATCTTATTTGCTGGATGTCATTAATGATTGTTACGAATTTCTTTTGCCATTTAAAGATAACCTAGCTGTTATTTCGGATGGTAACCATGAAACAAGTGTAGCCAAAAGAATAGAATTTAATCCCTTATTTCTTCTTTGTGAAAAATTAAGACAGTCAGGTTCAAAGGTTGAACATTTACCATACCAGGGATGGGTTTTGCTTCGTTCAAGTTTTGGAAATTCAAAAGACGTGCTAAGTAACATAATGACCAGGCGTATATTTTATTCTCATGGCAATTTTCATGGACAAGTTAGCTTAGGAACGCAGGCCATTAGACGTTACGCAGCCGTTGCAAATGCCGACATTTTCGTAAGCGGGGACAATCACGAGCGTTGGACGGCCGGCCATGCGGTTTATGATTTGAAGTCAAACGGTGAGCAAACGACTTACCAGCAAGTTCACATTAAAACCGGAACATACAAAGATGAATTTAAAACAGGTTCGGGCTTTGCAGCCGAAAGGTTGGCTATGCCTAAATGTTTAGGCGGTACTTTTGTTAAGTTGACAATAGTTAAACCAGCGGCCGGGAAAGATTGGTTAATTGATGTCGAGAATAGATTTGTGAGATAATGGTAAAGTCCTCTAAGCCGGAAGTCAAAAAGCGGAAAGCGACAGTTCGCAAAAAAAAACCTAAGCCGGATCTAAATGTTGAAATCACTTTCAAGTTTAAAGAATCAGAAGTTAAGCGACTCGGAGGCCTAACCAAATTGTGCGACTTCGTGTACGGGTGCATCGAGGCCACCTCCGTTGGCTTAAAAAATTAGTACATATATATAAGGAGTGTAAATTTCCACAATGGCCCTATTTTTCTAAACCACGGGGCTAAAATTTGCCCTATTTTTCTAAATCTCAAAAATATTTCAAAACGGTCCCAAGCCATAACTATTTGATTTTCAGATATTTAATATATTACAAATAAAAATATATTAAAATAATTAAAAAAATATTTGCACATGTTATAAAGTTGATTTAGATTTGTTCTATCAATTAATTAAAAAACAAAAAAAATGAAAAAGAGATCAAAAAAAAATTTACAAATTGAAGTAGCTGGAATGGGAAGTTGGAAATTAACAACAACTCTATATAATAGAGAGATTTCGGCGATAACAACAAACTCAAAAGACATTGACATTCTAAATTTTGAAGATTACAGCGACTGGAAAAAAGAGGGCGCAAAAAATCGCTTAATTTCTGAATGCATTGAAAATTATAAATCTGGCCTAAAAGTAGGATAGAGTTTTGGTTAATATTTTGATTCGTTACCGGGCAGTTTCATTTTGATATATTACTTGGTTGACCGTTGCCCGGTTTTTTAAACATTAAAAAAACAAAAAAATGGAAAAACGATTTTACGCTGAAATGGCTTTTTACGTCCACGCTTCGGATAACGAAGAAGCTACAAAAAAGATAAACGCCTTTATTAATTCCTTGCCGGAAGATTTGCAGGCAGAACTTATATTTTTTTCTCGTGCAGATTTTGGGCACGGGATTTTAAAAAATGAATTATGAACAGACAAATTACAAACCAGTCTTTTGACTGGCTTATAAAAAATTGTATATGTTTTGAAAACATATACTTAACAAAAAAGGGCACGTACCAGGTACACTTTGATTATAATTTAATCAAATCATTAACGGACTTGAATTATTTTGAAGTGTACATTTACGCCATTCAGGATGACGACGATAATTGGTTATATTTAAAAATAGGAAAAGGAAACGATTTTTCATTTGTCGATCAGGTTTTTTTAGATCGAATAGAAAATGAAGTAATTGACCAGCTATTCAGTGATGGTTATCATATTGAAGAGAATGAAGACATGGACGATGATTTAAACCATGCAGGGTGCAGCAGTAGAGAATATTAAAAAACAAAAAATGAAAAATAAAACAACAAAACAAAAAGCCACAAGCGATCTTGATAGTTTATTCTGCACTAACCATAATAAACTGCAAATAGATGAAGGAATAGCAAAGGCCAGAATATTAGATGCAGAATTGGACATTTTAAATTGTTCTTTTAATGGTGATCGGTGCGTTAAAATAGACACCAAAAAATTAACGTATATTACGTTGACGTTACAAAACTTAAAAGAATTAAAAAAATTAATAATAAAATCAGAAAAATATTATAATAATTAAAAACAATGGAGAATCAAATTGCAAAACAAAAAACAAAACTCCCAAGCCTTGATGAATTGTATCAAGACAAAGGACTATCTGCAAAGCAAAACGAATTAAATGTTTTGCTGAATCAAAATCCAAAAGAATCATGGATAAGGGAACACAACGGGATTAAATACATTCCGATTTCAATAATTGAATACTTGTTAACTTCAATTTTTATTAAATGGAGATTTGAAATAAAAGAAGTTAAATTAATAGCTAACAGTATTAATGTTGTCGGTAGGCTTCATGTATTAGACCCTATATCCGGTTCCTGGGATTGGAACGACGGGACTGGGGCAGCTCCTATAAACACAAAGAAAGGAGCGGGTGCAAATGAATGGAATGAAATTATACACAATTCGGTTCAAATGAGCAGCCCAGCGGCTGAATCTTTTGCCTTAAAAGATGCAGCGGAAAAATTCGGTAAAATATTCGGCAAGGATTTAAACAGAAGGGATTTTTTGTCTTATACAAATTTGGAAGGAAAATTAGACATTGAGGCCATTCAAATTAATTTAGACCAATATCAGGAATTATACACACTGCTAAAAGGTTCAAGTTTAGACAGCGAAGAAAAGGACGTACTTTATGAAAAATTAAAAGGGTTTGTTTCATTGTTTGAGTTTCAAAATTTAAAAACTCATTTAATTTCAAATCAATTAGAAGACGAAAGAACAAGGCTAAGGAATGGCGAGATTTTAAGCATGGGCGAAATTGGCAAAGCAATAAAAAACCTATGAAAAGATTACAAAATATTTGCTCATATGGACTTATGGTGTTAACTTTGTATCTCATTTTAAGTTCGATCATAACATTAATTTATCATTTAGTAAACAATTAAACAAAAATAAAATGAAAGAAAATTTAAAAAATGTAATAATTACAACGGTACACAGGGGCGTATGGTTTTGCCAGGTTGATTCAAAATCAGATTTGACGGCAAAAACTTTGACCGGATTAAAAAATACAAGAATGGCAATTTATTGGAACACCAAAAACGGATTGCAGGAGCTTTGTGACGTTGGGCCAAATGCTCAAAGTAAATTAAGTTCAATTTCAGACATTGAAGTGCTTCACGATGTAACTGCTGTATTTTTAGTATCGGAAAAAGCTGCAAAGATATGGCTAAATATATAACATATTGCGATGTTGTACGAGCTGGAGCCTGCATATCTGGTGTAATTGAATGGGCAAAAAAAAAACAATGATACTTTTTTTGTCTCAATTGAAGATGCGAAAAAAATAAAAAATAATTGGATTGAAAAATTATTATCTGAATCTGAATATGGATCTGGATATGGATCTGGATCTGGATATGGATCTGGAGCTGGAGCTGGAGATGGATATGGATCTGGATATGGATCTGGATATGGATCTGGATCTGGATATGGAGCTGGAGCTGGAGCTGGAGATGGAGCTGGAGCTGGAGATGGATATGGATCTGGATCTGGATCTGGATATGGATATGGATCTGGATATGGATCTGGAGCTGGATATGGATATGGATATGGATCTGGATCTGGATATGGATCTGGAGCTGGAGCTGGAGCTGGAGATGGAGCTGGAGGAATAGAATAAATTCACAAATGCTCAAACATTTTGATTTTCGGGACAAATTAGACAAAACAAAATTTAAAGAATTTTGTAATAAAATTTATTTAGATTTTGAAGAAAAATATTTCAATGTTGAGATAAAACATTCGGATAGTAAAAGATCATTAGCCCAAAACGCTTTATATTGGGGCGTTTTAATTCCACAGGTTAAGGAGTTTATGGAAGAAACATCCGGTGAAAATTATTCGCCAGATGAAATTCATGACTTCTTAAAGTATAATTTTGGAACAAAAGTATTTCATGAATCAAAATATTATTTATTTATTAATGATAAAAAAATTATATCCCAATTAGAATGGGAAAACTTGCCACAAAAAGAGGCAAAAGAATATCAAATGATATTTAGAATGCCGTCTACCAGGGGAATGAACACAGAGCAATTTAATTTATACATGGATTTTATTGTAAAATGGGCGGCAATTAGTGGGTTTTGTATTGAAATTTAATATAATTTTGTTTTATGGGTGTTTGTGAATTTCATGCTAAATATTATGATGGCGACTTTTGCCCTGCTTGTAAAAGCTTTGAATTGTGGACTGAAAGCGAAAAGAATAAGAAATTAAACGCTAAGGTAAAGTTTAATAAAAAAATAGTTAGAGCAAACTTTGTAAAAAGCAAAAAGGCAAGCCCCAATAGGCTAAACAATAATAAGAAAAAAGCGGATGATATTTTTTCCCAATATATTCGTGGATTATATAATACGACAAGTGGGTATTCAAAATGTTATACATGTGGAAAAATAAAAGAAAATTTTGGTGGACTTTTGAAGGGGCTACATTGTGGGCACTATTTTCCAAAGGGAAAATTTTGGTGGCTTCGTTACCGAGTTGAAAATGTTTTACCACAATGCTATGATTGCAATGTAAATAATGGAGAATCAATAGCGGCAATGAGGCCGGAGCTAGTAAAGAAATTCGGAGAAGAAAAAATATTGATCTTAGAAAAAGATAGTAGAATAATTCCATTCAGTCGAAAAGACAGAGAACTGGAAATACTTTGGTATAAAAAACAATATTCTATTTATAAGAATTTAATCAATGGAAAAAGTTGAATTAATAATATCGTGACTAACGGTTGGGTATTGCTGATGTATGGGATTTGAAATACAGTTGCTCGGAACAAATGCCGCCATGAAAAACTAAAGTTGAATTAATTACAAAAGATAAATTGAAAAACAAATGCCAGAACAAAAGTTAAATAGCGATTTGCAGTTGATTGATGTTACGTCTGCCCATATATCAGCAATGCCTTTGTTAGGCACAGTACGGTCAATTGAAAGCGACCCATACATGCAATTTTTAGAGAGCAAGAAACACATACAAGGCAACTACGGTATAGAACCGAACTTTATTCCCGATGCAATGTTTGATTATCAAAAGCATGTTTCTGAATATGCAATAAGGAAAGGACGTTGTGCTGTTTTTTTAGATACTGGTTTAGGTAAAACAATCATTGAATTAGTGATTGCAAAAAATTACATACAGGAAACAAACAAACCTGTATTGATAATTACTCCCCTGGCAGTTGCATTTCAATTTATAAAAGAGGCTGGAAAGTTTGGCGTTGATGATATTTCATACTCAAAGGATGGGAAGTATAAAACAAAGATTGTTGTTTGTAATTACGAAAGGTTAGAACATTTTAACTCAATAGATTTTGATTGCGTTTTACTGGATGAAAGCAGTATATTGAAAAACTTTGATGGAGCAATAAAGCAACAAGTAACAAACTTTTTACGAAAAGTAAAATACCGTTTTCTTTTTACGGCAACTCCTTCGCCAAATGATTTTATTGAACTTGGTACAAGTAGTGAAGCGTTGGGATATTTAGGATATACCGATATGCTGACAAAGTTTTTTAAGAACAACGGTAACTCAATTGATATTCGCCATGCCGGGTGTGAATGGTATTTAAAGTCGCATGCCGAAAAAGACTTTTGGCGGTGGATTGCTTCATGGAGTATTTCAATGCGTAAGCCTTCTGACTTGGGTTATAGTGATGATTTGCATATTTTACCAGAATTACATGAAGTTGAAACGATTATAAGAAATGAAAACCCATTGGCAATAAACGGGCAAAGTAGTTTGTTTGCTTTACCTGCTCAGAACTTTTTTGAAATAAAAGCAGAAGTTAGAAGTACAATTAACCAACGTTGTGAAATGGCAGTTGATAAAGCTGGTAAACATGATGTAAGTGTTTATTGGGTAAACTTAAATGATGAAGCTGCTTTAATTTCTAAATTGGATAAGGACACGAAAGAAGTAAAAGGCAAAATGAATATTGATGAAAAAGAAGAAATTTTACTGGCATTTTCAAACGGTGAAATTAAAAAACTGATTACAAAAACTTCAATTACTGCTTTTGGTTTGAACTGGCAACACTGTAACCATACAACATATTTCCCAACATATTCTTATGAACAATACTATCAGGCAATAAGAAGATTTTGGAGGTTTGGACAAAAAAGAAATGTGTTTGTTGATTTGATTTTATCGGATGGACAAACCCGAATAATGGAAAGCCTGATGGTAAAAAAAGACAAAGCAATTAATATGTTTGAAAACCTTACTAAGCAAACAAACTCCGATTTTAAAATTGATAAAAAAGACTTTAACAAAATTATTCAACTACCAAATTTTTTAAAATGATTAAAGAGCAAATTGTTACCGAAAATTACGCATGGTATAATAGTGATTGCATGTATGTATTGCCAACTTTACCTAATGCAAGTATTGACTTGGTTGTGTATTCTCCGCCATTTGCGGGCTTATACAATTATAGCAGCCATGAAAACGATTTTAGTAATTGTGAAAGCAAAGAACAATTTTTAGAGCAATACGAATTTCTTATTGCTGAAATGGCAAGAGTAACTAAGCCCGGAAGGATTAACGCAGTACATTGTACTGATGTATTTGATAACCGTTCTTTTCTATGGGATTTTCCACATGAGATAATAAGGATTCATGAAAAATACGGATTTCATTACCGGAACCGGATAACGATTTGGAAAGAGCCTTTGAAGGTAAGGATGAGAACAATGGTACAAAGCCTTATGCACAAATTTATTATTGAAGATACTACCCGCTG
>JAFMJX010000287.1 GCA_017853235.1 Chitinophagaceae bacterium
CAACTTCTTTTTTGGCAACTTCAATAAGAGCCTCTACTGTACCTTTTTCTGCCATGTTTCTCCTTCTATTTGCAAATAGGAAAGTTGTATGTCTTTTCCCATTCAATTATATCATGAGCATCATTTACCAATGGTTGCCCCTTGATATTTAAACTTGTATTTAATAATACTGGCACACCAGTTTCTAAGTAAAATTTATTCAATACTCTCCATAAACCAGGATGTTGATACCTATTAACAGTTTGTACTCTTGAAGTTCCATCAGCATGTACAATTGCTGGTATTGTTTTTGGTCTTAAACATTTCACTGCATACTGCATATATGGACTTGTAAAAGACATGTCAAACCATTTACTGGCATGCTCTTCCATTACTACTGGAGCAAAAGGTCTAAATAATTCTCGTTTTTTAATTTGATTTACTTTATCTTTTATAGACTCTTCTCTTGGATCTGCTAAAATACTTCTATTACCAAGTGCTCTTGGACCATACTCTGCTCTACCAGTTGCCACTGCAACAATTTTATTTTTCTTTAGTCCATCAATAATTTCTATGACAGGATATTTAGATCCAAGATCATGTCCAAGATATGGATCATTCCAATCTAAATGTTTTCCATATAATGCTGCTGCTGCTCCTAAAGAACTTCCTGCATCTCCAGGATTTGGCATAATCCAAATGTTTTTAAATAAATTCCATAACTTAGTATTTGCAGAACAATTTAACGCACATCCACCCATAAAAACTAAATTATTTTTATTTGTTATTTTTTTAGCATAAATCATAAACTCAAATAATCTATTTTCATAAACTTTTTGCACTGCTGCTGCAATATCAAATCTATCTTGTTCTAAAATTATATTTTTCCAGTCATCTATACCTTTATGAAAACTATATTTTTGTCTATCAAATTCTGGAAAATAATCATTAACTTCTTTAAAATATTTATTGGAATCTCCATATGCAGCCATGCCCATAAGAATGTACTCTTCTTCATTTGGCTTTAACCCAATAAGTTTAGTAAATGCTGAATAAAATAATCCAAAACTTATAGGATAGTTTAAAGAATATTTTTGTACTATCCTGTTTCCTTCTCCAGACCAAACTGTTGTAGTATTCCATTCTCCTACAGCATCTATAACAACTATAACTGCATCATCAAATTTACTTGTAAAATATCCTGCAGCAGCATGAGAATAATGATGCTTAAAACTTATTCTTGGTATATGATCTATGTCAAACTTTGGTCTCCAGTCTGATGCTCCACCAAACATAAGTCTTGATTTTTTTAAATATGGTTTTTCATAATATGCTATTTTATCAGGCTTTCCGTACTGAAAGGCATCATTGATTAGATCTTTATTTACATACCAATCATTTTTAATCTTACTGTATCTTTCAGCGTGTCCAGCAAAAAGTATATTTCCATTTTCAATTAAAGAAACAGATGCGTCATGTGAAGTCTCATTAATTCCAAGGATTATCATTTTTTAATTCCTTAATAAATGTTTCTGCAATATGTATATGCTGATGTATTCCAATATGCTCTTTATCTATACCATGATTCCAAATTTCTTTGGAGTAATTATTTTTTATATCTAAATGACACTCTATATTTTTAAAATGTTTTGGAGAAAAACTTAGATGTTCTGGTTCACAATAATTAGAATACTCTATAAAATTATTTTTTAGTAATTTTAAAATAATATTAAAAGTATAATCCCAAGAAAAATATTTAAAATATATATTATTTGTTTTGCAATATTGTTGTAAAAATAAAATAGACTGTAAATTATTATAAAGAGGAAGTGTCCAAGGGATTACATCTTCTGGATCATGAGGAGATTTGCTTATTTTTTGAAAATTATAATCATCAGAATATTTTAAATACCAGTGCTGTATTATTTCAAAATCATTTAATTGTTTTTGCATTTTTATCTTGTCACTATCTACTGCTTCCAACCTTCCAAAATCTGGGTATAAAACTAATAGAACTCTTGGGTTTCCATTTTGTTGAAAATGATGCATTAAACCTTTTAAAATTGATTGTGCAGATCGTCCACCCATCCCTAAGTTTAAAGCCTCTTTGTTATATGTTTTAGCAATTTGAAATCCCCAAATATTATTGTGGTCTCCATATTTAACCAAATTTTTTGTAATATGGTCTCCATGAGTTTGAGAGCATCCAGAAAAAACAAACTCATAGTTTTTATTAAAATCTTGATCTGTGGGTCTATATGCAGTGCTACGTCTTTGTTGATCAAATGTAAAAAAACTTTTTGCTGGTACTGGAAGATTGTTTTCTTGTTTAACAGTTAATAGTTTTTTGAATTCATTGTCTAGTGTGTCAAAGTTATCTATATTAAAATTATTTACAAAATTATTTAATAAGTTAAACAATTTTGTGCTATTAATATTCAATATATAAACCTATCTTTCTTTTTTTTAAATATTTTTTTTATTTTATAATAAATTTTATAACAATAATAAATTATTACCATGTATTAATTATATCATTAACACTTTGAGCCTCTTGTAAGAATCGAACTTACGCAACCCGCTTACAAGGCGGGGGCAC
>JAFMJX010000288.1 GCA_017853235.1 Chitinophagaceae bacterium
TATTTACATTATTTCTTTTCCATCCAAAATCGAACAATAAAGGAAATTGAAGATTTTTAAAAATTATATTATTTAAACCAATGGATGAAGTATCTGTGTTTTTTATTACTATACCCACTCCTGGTCGACCTATTTTACCAAAAATTTCAATGTTATGTGAGTTACCTAATATATTCACCCCACCCTCGCAAATAATTCTGCCATTATCCATTAGTTCAATCCTTACACCAGGGGATAAAGTAAGGTTCTCTTTAATAATGATGACCGAGTGTATAAAATAATCTCCTTTAGGTAAGTTTAAATTAGAGTATGTACCCATTAAGGTATCTTTCTTAATTTCTTGTGCTGAAAGTTGAATACAAAATAAACACGTCATTAAAAAGAATAGATATATAATGTATTTCATTAGTCAGTAATTTTGTAAATTATTGGTGATGCTATACGAGTAGTGCCATCTACTAAAGAAATACTCACATTATCAAAAATTAAAAGATCATTCTTTTTTAAAGAGCCTAATATTTTTTGTGTAGGCGATTGAAATATTTCACCATAATTAGTATAATTTTCCTCCTCTTTACCATTGTGAATTTTAACAACCTTATAGCTATTAATTCGGCCTGGGAAATAGCGCAAATTGTTAATATCTAATTTAGCTTCTAAACGAACTGCACTCATTAAATCAATAATACTAATAGTATAGTTGTGAAGGTGATCACCATCTACAGCAACCACAGGATCTGGAATTTTATTCACACTTAGTTTTTTCTCAAAAACCATCTTTTTACCTTTTCGGATATCGTAAAATTTTAATAGATATTCCCCTGTTTTACTAAATATCACTTTAACCTCTTTATCAGATTTGATAGTTTTTGCTTTAGGACTAATTTCAAGTTCAAAATCCTTATCTATAACATAATTAAAATCACGAAGTATAGAATTAGAGAGACCAACAAACACATTTTCAGTACTTAAAGAATGTATGATTTTATTAAAAAATACATCTTGATATTCCATACTATCTATTTTAGCAATTGAATCCACCTTATGAGTAATTTTTATGATTGTATCTTTTAAAGTACTCGTTAAATCATATAATTGCGGGTTTAGTTTAGAGTAATAAGTGGCTTGATATCCAATTTCATTTAAAGCCGCTTCTTGATATATTAATTGCGTTTGAATAATCAAAAGTTTAATTCTTTCCAATTGCATATAACTAATTCCCATTGGTTTATGATAAAACAAATAGGACTTCCACTCATCCAAACGCCCCTTTAGAGTAGTAACTTCTTTGTGAAGTGGAATGAGATCATCTAATCTACTTGGTAATTTATAGGATGCATTTTTAATAAATTGAGATAAAGCAAATAAATCATTCTCCATTAATAATACTCCTTGAGGATCTTTTAACGTTTTTTCTATAAAAACTCTGCTATTGAATTGTTTAGTTAAATTAGTCCGATTAACTATCATTTGATTGTTCACATGTTGAATAACACTATTAACCACTTTTAAACTGTTACTTAATTGAGTGCCTATTTTTAAATAACTTCTTGATCTAGGGATAGATAATAATGTGTCAATATTATTGGCAATAACTAAATTACTAATTGCTAATTTTTTTAATTCTTCTACCTGGATGGTTTGAAATGTTTTAATAGTATAAGTATTAGAATCTAAGCTTGAGATTTTAATATTTAATACTGAAAAACAAACAAATATGATATACAAAAGACTAATAATCTGGTATCTTTTGACATCAACTACACCGGTTGCCATAAACTAGATTTTAGAATTAACTGTTATATTGTTTATATAATAAAATAAAGGCCAATTGCGAACCATTTGGAGTTTGTTTTGACTTTGCTAAATAATTATTCAATTTCAAATGAATCTCTTTTTTAAAATCGTTCATTTGTAAACCAAACAGTTCAAGTAATTGTGGTTTATTAAAATCTTGGTTAATCAAAAGTTGATCAATGATATTATTTATAAAAGACAAATGAGTCAATTGCTGGGGTAAAAACAAATCATTTAACAGAATGGTATATTCATTATTAGCGCCAAAATATATGGAATCATTATTGTAATTAATAATATCCCCTAAAACAAATTGTACTTCAGATTCATCTTGAAATGAGATCATCTCCTCAAATAGCAAACGACCTTTTGCAACATCCTCAAAACTAAGTGCTAACTGTATATAAGTATTTAGATATTGCAGACATTTTTCATCATTTAGATAAAATAAAAAAGCTGATTTTTTTTGAAATAATTTTATACGTGTCTTGTCGTTAGAATTAATTACTAAATTAGTAAGTGAAATATGTTCGTCTAAATTTTCATGATTAGCTACATGAATAAGTTCTTCCAGTAAACCAATGTCATATAAAAACACAAGGTCTTTTATTGCCTTTATATTTGGGCTTATTACAAAATCAACTTCAAGATATTTCTTAATATGATGTATACAATCTTCTTGCTCTCCTCCATAAATTTGTATTTCATCGTCGTTTTTCATCCTCAAGTAAAATGAGTTTTCAATTTCTTGAAAGACAAAGTGATCTAGAAAATTATA
>JAFMJX010000043.1 GCA_017853235.1 Chitinophagaceae bacterium
ACCTTCAATTTTGTCAAAAATAAAATGTGCTTGGGCTGCAGGATCATTGCCGCCAATTAAATGACTGCCATGTGTAGCAGTTGTTCCAGATACCAATATTCGGTTTCCTTTACGAACGGCTCTGCTGTATCCAGCCATTGTTTCCCAACTGGTTCCTGATAAAGCTTTTGTTTTTCCAGTAGCATCTTCAAAAGTGGGATAAGGAGAAGCTACTTCTTTCACATGATGGCTTAAGTCTCCACTTGCCGTTAAAAATGGCGGCTTTCGATATTCATCACCACAATCACCAGGTATTTTATTTCCTAGCGATAATATGTTTTGTATATTTTTTTGCTCATCTTGAGACAAACTTGTTTCAAATATTTTTTTATTTTCTATAATATGTTCTGATGCACCCATTCTTGCTCCAATAATCACTCCGCCCACAGCTGGTTGATTTTTAATGTAAGCACTTGCGATGGTGGCGATAGATACTTTATGATTTTGCGCAATCTCATGAAGTGTTTGTAGCAATTTTTGATACCACTGCCAACCTCCAGCAGCATCAATATATCGTTTGTATTTCATTTGTGACCATGTCAAACTTTCGTTTAACACAGGCTCTTTGACCCCTAACCATTTTTCACTAAAAAATCCTCCAGCGACAGTACCAAATGCAAGTAATTTAATATTATGCTTTAAACAAGTACTTGTCATTTGTTGAGAAGCACGTTGATCCAAAAGAGAATAACAAACTTGATTGCTGACAATTGAAATTCCTGTTTGTACTACCATATTTAAATGGGCTTCATCAAAATTGGTTAATCCTATATTTGCAATAAGTCCTTGTTCTTTTAATTTTTGCAATCCCATTAACGCATCTAACCAACTTGGATCTGCATAGTTCCATGCATGAAATTGCATTAAGTGAATTTGTTCTTGTTGTAATCTTAGTAAAGATTTTTTTACTGCTTCTTCAATTTGTGCAGCAGTGACTGCGCCTGGAGTAGGTACCCACTTTGTTAATAATTGTACATTCTTTAAACCATATGTTTTGTGAAATACACCTGCCACTTCTTCTGCAGAACCATAATGGTCCGCCATATCAAAACTAGTAAACCCTTGTTCATAGTATGCGTGCATTGCTTTAGCAGTTGCAATAGGATCCACTTTTAGGCCATTTCTTTCAAGGTCTGCAATCTGCCACAATCCTATTAATGCTTTTGAAATAGTTAAACTATCACTCAATTTGGTTTGATTCATTTTTTATTTTTTAATATTCCGATGGCAATTGTTTAAAATAATTTTTATTTAATCCTGATTTTTTTAACTGCCTCCAATACCACATAAATAATAGCGTACCCAATCCCATCACCGCAAGCCACACATAAGTGGCGTGATAATACCAAACTACCCTATATATTTCCAAATCATTTTTGACATTAATATACAATAACCAAGATAAGCTTAACACACCTAAAATTGCGATTACTTTTTGGGCGGTTTTATTTTTTATAACACTTATTTGCTCAGCTAAGGTTGGATTGTTTTTTCCAATAAATAATAAGGAAATACAAATCAAAATAAAATTAACCAACATAGATATTACCATAATGTCAATTCCTAAAAAGATATCACTTGCAAAATGGCTGCCTAATATTCCTATCGTAGAAACGATACCACTAAATAAAATAGCCCAATGAGGTGTTTGAAATTTAGGATGTACATTAGTTAACCATGTTGGAAATAATTTGTCTTTGGACCAAGCAAAAACTAATCTAGATACAGATAGAATCATAGATGGTAAATCTTTTAATAAAGCAATACAAGCGCCCAACATGATTAATACCGACCAAAATGGGGGCAATATATAATCTAATAAAGTAGTGGCAGATATATCCTTCATACCCGCTAAGTCGCGTACAAAATTCCAAGGAACAATTTTATATACACTATATGTAAATAATAAATAAAATAAACTTACACTTATAATGGTGATGATAATAGCTCTAGGTAATGCCTTGCTTGGATTTTTTGCTTCTCCTCCAGCTTGTGCGATAGAATCAAATCCAATAAAACTTGCAAACAATACAGCACTTGCTGACATAAAATTATTCCAATCAAATTGACCCGGAAGATGCTTGATGATAATACTTTCTTTTAAAATTACACCATGTATAAAATCTTGTTCGGTATATAAAAAACCAGCTAAAATAACAAGACTTGCTAATAAGAAGGTGATGATGACCAACGTGATAATAGTAAACTGGTAAGTTTTAATGCCAAAAATATTAATCAAAATAAATAACCATAACAACCCTAATGAAATAAATAGTCTTGCGGTAGGATCACCAAAAAAAAGAGCTGTTCCATCCCAGTGTAAGGTGACACATACATCTCTAAAAAAAGGAACAACCATGTAGGACACCACACCAATTACAATAGAAAGACCAAACCATTGTGAAAAACTAGCTACAAAACCCCAATAGGGATGGGTAGACCTGCTGGCATATACATAACTGCCTCCTGCACGAGGCATAGCACTTGATAATATTGCATAAGTAAGCGCTGCAAATAATGCAGGAAAAGCAGCGACTAAAAATGCCGGTAAAATATAGGGTCCAATACCAGGTACATTTTTTTGTAACATGAAGGGCACTATATAAATAGAAGCACCAATCATGGATGAAATTCCTGTAGCAACTAAGCCTGTAACAGAAATATTTCGCGATAAAGATGTTTGGGGCTGACTCATAATTAATTAAGCAATTATTAATGCTGTAAATTAAATAATTATGACGGAATGAAAGGTTTTAATATCATAAAAAAACCCAATCCATTTTAAAAGATTGGGTTTTAGAGACACTTGGTTATTTTAGACTCGTTTATATTTTTCTTTTTGACACTTTATCCATTTCTCATATTGAGAAGCGGATAATATTTCTTTTACTGTGTTTAAATATAATTCTTCACAATTTTTTATTTTTCCAGCAGCAACTAATCTTGCAGTTGCTTGTGTTAATTTTTCTTGAACGCGCCCTTTTAATGCAGTAATTTGATCGTTTCTTGATAATTCAATTTTCGTATTTCTTTCTGTTTTTTGTGCTAAAGTAAGTGAACCGTTGTTGTACAGTAACAACACCGAATCCATGCTAAATCGAGCTGCTGCAATAATTCTCGCTTTTTCGGCTTTTGCCCAAGCTTCTAATTCTCTATCTAAATTGTTTAATACCAGCCTATTCGCCTCCATACAGGATTGCTTGGCTGTATTAGCTGCTGTTAATTTTTCTTTTTGTGCTTTAGTAATTTCTAAACCATTTAAACAAAGCGTATTTGAATCTAAAGTTTTGGCTGTTTCGCCGGTCACTTTAACTAATCCAAAATAATCAGTAGTGATGAAAGATGGATAACTTACAATTGTCACATCCGAGGTGATAGTCGCGTCTACTACAACCGGGTTATTGATGACTGTTTCTAAAGAACTTGCTAATGCAGCAGGTTGCTCATCGGCTAGTAAAGCAACAACCGGTTCATTGTTATTTTTAGAACATGCCCATGCGATAACAGTAATGACTATAAAGAGCCTTGTAATACTAAATAACTTTTTCATATGCCATTATTTAAGAAATGTTGTGTGTTTGACAATCTCTTTTTTTAAAGGTTTATCTTAAAAACAATCTAAATATTCAAGCTTGCTTATCTAAATTTAAATTTTTATTCAAATATTTAAATCATTTTTATCCTTTCTTTTATTAACTCATTGAAATTTAAGCAATTGAGATATTTTTTTCATTCATTTTATTTCAATTTTAGGTTGTATGTTTATCCTATCAAAATAAATGGAGTATGAAAAAATGTATGCTTTTTCTGATTTTGGGGTTGCACTTTATTAGTGGATATGGTCAACAAGTAGTGAGTGCCAATTTGCCTATTAGTACAAATACCAAATTGACTTCTTTAATCACTACCGTTAAAACATCTTTACTTGATCAAGGTAAAAAAGGACAATTAGGGATGACCACTTCTCAATCTAAACTTTATTTTAATTTAGGTAAAAAAAAGACCTCCATTGTATTTGAAGTACCTAATGCCAGTAGCCTATTGACAAGTGGAATTAAAACAAGAGTAATTTCCAAAAATTCTGTTGCTTGGGACTTTGATGCAAAAAAAGAAAGTCAATATAAATTATATATAGCCAACGCCAGTGATTCTGCTCAAAATTTTATGGTGTATTCGGGGTATATTTATTTTCCTGAATTGAATAAATGGAAACTAATTGCAAGTTTTAAAATAAAAGAATCTAATGAAACAATAAGTACTGCAACTACTTTTAATACTTTTTCAACAGCTTCCACATTAGATGATATTTTTATAGACTGTTGGGGTCAACGTGAAAATGGATCCTGGTTAAAAATCAAATCTACTGCAGTTCAAAATCCAATGCTTCAACCTTTTTCAGATATAGACAGTACAGAACAATCTCAAATTGATAATCGTCTTATTCAAAAAGCGATTCAAAATAAAGAAACAGATGCTACTCAAATTAAAGAAGGTTTATATTATACTTTAATGAAAACATCTTCGAGAACCGAAGTAGTTCATATGACTGACACGGTTTCAATTTATTACAAAGGGTATATTATGGGTACTGATATTATTTTTGATCAAACTTCAAATGAAACCAGAACATTTCCACTTGGAAGATTGATTAGAGGCTGGCAAATAGGATTAAATAATACAACTATTGGAGATAAAATAAAATTACTCATTCCATCAGGTTTAGCCTATGGTATCAGAACCCGATCTCCTAAAATTCCACCTAATTCAATTTTAGTTTTTGAGATAGAAACTGTAGATGCCAAACCCAAAAAATAAAAAACTATTTTGTGATAGGTTTGTAATCAAAAGGCAACATGTACCCTAATTTCTCAGCCCAGCCTAAATAACCGGAAAGTAGCAGGTTGTTTGATTCTGCAAAACTTCCATTAGGATATACCATTATGGGTTGATGTAATAATAATGTTAATTCGGAACTGATGTAAGGTAGATTAAAATTAGATCGATACCTACTTGTGTAAAAATAAGGTGCTTGTTTATTTTTATATGCTACTAACAAATAGTTTTTAAAATACATGCCAACAGTATTGTCTGAAATTCCATAAGCAATACTGTCTCCTACTAAATAATCACTGGCCATTTCATATCTTACCTGATCTGTGTTTTCTAAGTTTGCATTTCCATCAATGATTATTTTTGCACCATTTCGATCTAAAATTTTAACCATTCGTCTAACTTCAAAATTATTTTCTTTGATTTGATTCGTGAATACGCTTCTCATGAAATGCATCAAAGACCCTTTATAAATTTCTTCTCTTTTATTTATTACTTTTTTAGAATCACTATTTTTTAAATTTTCAAAAAACGGATACCCTTGGTAAAAGGTTCGATTGTTTAAAAAATCATGTGAAAATTCGATTAAATCATAATGTAATAAATACCCTAATTTTTTATTTTCTACTAAAATGGTTTCTTCAGCGAACGCCTTTAATACGCTGTCTTTTCTTTTAAATTGAAAATGTATGACATTGGGATTTAAAATTTTACAATCTGCATTAATGGGGTATGACCCAATAAATTGTTCTAAAAAAAACTTGCCCCAAAGCTTCCAGCCATCTTTAATATAAGTTCTCAACACTACTTCGGGTAAATCATTTGCTTTAGAAGATAAATCAATCGTTAAATTATCTAACTTTTCTTCTAAAGTTAATGGTACCATTTTTGTCGCATATCCTAAACTTGACAATACAAGTTCGAATTTACCTGCTGCCGGCGTTCTTACACTAAACATCCCATTGGCATCTGTTCTAGTTCCAATTGAAGAATTGCTGATATATACATTGACATTTTCGATAGGTGATTTAGTATCTTTATCAATTACTTTTCCTTTTATCATAGCTTGGCCAGCTCCAATAAAATAGATAAACATTAAAATAATTGATAAAAATTCTTTTTTCATAATATGTTAAACTACGTAAAAATACAAAAGTTAATTACTATAATATCTTAATTTTATAAAAGTAATTCATAAAAAATAATCGTTTTCCATTGAAACAAATTATTAATCCTATTCATTTTTTAGTAATTGTGTCTTTTGTTTTTTTTGGCACATTTGCAAATGCACAAAATGCGGCACCCACTATAACCCATTTATATGCCCATATAGATAAAGAATTATACAGTCCAGATGAGTTTATTTGGTTTAAAATTTATGCATACAACGGTTTCAGCTTGGATACTAACTTACAAAATATCAATGTTGATTTTTATAGCCCGGATAAAAAATTAATAGATCATCAAATTTATTTATCTTATTTGTCCAGTGCATATGGTTTTTTTAAAATACCCAAAAACTATCCTTATAGTATTTTAACTATGGTAGTATATAAAAATCAACTTAATACTTCACAGCCCTATTATTTTCAAAAGGAAATTTATGTTTTAAATTCCTCAGCTAAAAAGTGGAGTCCAACCAACGATACAAATAGGATGGCTTCTGTAAAAAATACGAATATTAACAGTTCTAAGATAGCGGTGACTAAAGAAGCGGGTTTTGTTTCCGTAAATGTAGATAATGCAGATTTTCAAATAAAAGGCCTCACATTTCAAATTTTATCTGCTACGGATACTATTTTTAATAATCACTATGTGTTGTCTTCTAAGAAAAAATTAGCATTAAAAATACCCTCCAACTTATTAGAGGATGGTTTTTATCAATTTATTATCACAAATGATGATAATCAAATTCTTTTCAATCAATATATTTTTAACAACACTTATAAGTATTTAGCAACCCCAACACTCAATTTAGATACCTTAAGTGTAGAATCCGGCGGCATCAATGTTTGGAACATAAAATCACTTCCATTAGCCAATGTGAGCGTATCCGTAATTGATGCCGATATTCCATCAAGTAATTCAAATATTGCCTCTGAGTTGTTGTTCAATTCATTTATAAATCAAAAGATATCCAATTTGAGTTCCTATTTTACAGATACTTCTTTATCCACTATTCAACAATTTGACGCCTTTATTCAGAATCAAAATATACTACCTCATTATGCCCCACTTTTTGATACCAAAAATTCATATTTGTCTATAAACGGTAAAGTGCTTGTTAAAAAAGGAATCTTTAAAAAAACACAATTACCTCCTTTTGTAAATGTCGTGATTGGTGCTCCCAATAAAAAAATTAATCTATATCAGGCATTAGTAAAGCCTGATAGCAGTTTTAGTGTAAGTAATTTATTATTTTTTGATACCGTTTATGCAAGAGGTGTTTTAAATGGATCTCATTATTTTAAAGAAGATTATGAAGTAACGATTGATACTAATTTTACTAATCAAATAAAAGATTTAAAAATTAATAACAGCTTACCGGCCTATTATTTTGATCATATGATTGGTAGTAAAGTAAATAAAATAAAAACCGAATCATTACAATTAGATTCTTTATTAAAGCTAACTACATTAAAAGATGCTGTTGTAAAATCTGATCCAACTTATAAATTAAATAAGTTGGATGCAATGTATGCATCGGGTTTATTTGATGGCGGAAATGCATATAGATTAAATGTTGAAGATGATCCATTTTTCGAAGGAACATTTGATTTAGGTAATTATATCACTGCATCGGTTCCTGGAATTACATATGATCCCAATTATTTTTCTAAAGATGCCGCAGGAGGATTTAGTAGTTTTAATCCTGGTGACGAAGCTTATAAATCACCTTTTACTTGGCGAGGCCAAAAAACGAGCATTTATTTAGATGAAGTGAAAGTAGATTATGATTTTGTAAGAGATTTACCTAAAACATCTATTGGTTATATTAAAGTATTTAGGCCTATATTTTTTGGAGAACCTTTTGGAGGCGGGGGTGGCGCTGTATCTATTTATACTAAAAAGTTCTCTGATAAATCAGAATCCTATTCCCACAATACAGAGAATACGATGATTAAAGGGTATCATACTTCTAAATCTTTAGAAGATATTACAGATGAAAATGAATATATTTTTAAAAATTCAGGAACCACTTTATATTGGAATCCTATGGTAATCACCTCCAAAAATGGCGATACGCCTTTTGAAATTAGGTTTAAAAATAATCATTTCACTAAAGCGTATAAATTGCGTATCGAAGGAGTAGATGTTAATGGGCAACTTTTATTTTTTGAAAAAGTGATTCACCCTTAAATAGGAATGACTGTAAAAATGAAAAAAATATATTCATTATTAATTGCACTCACCATTTTTAGTGTCATCAGCAAACCTCTAGGAGCGCAAACTAAATTGGTATTATTGGGAACAGGTACTCCATTTGCCAATCCCGATCGTTCGGGCCCTTCTTTAGCAATTATAGTTAATAACACTTCTTACATAGTGGATTGCGGACCTGGTGTAGTAAGACGCGCTAGTCAAGCAAGCGGCAAAGGCATACCAAGTTTAGAAGCTTCTCAATTAAAAAAATTATTTATCACTCATTTACATAGCGATCATACTGCAGGCTATTCCGATTTTATTTTTACTCCTGCTGTATTGGATCGAAATGCTCCCTTAGAAGTATACGGACCTTATGGTTTAAAAAATATGACCCAACATATTTTATCTGCATATCAAGAAGATATGGATATAAGAATTCATGGATTAGAAAAAGGAGATGCGAGAGGGTATAAAGTAAATGTTCATGAAATACAGCCAGGCATAATTTATCGCGACTCTAATATAATTGTAAAAGCGTTTAAAATGAATCATGGAGCTTGGAAAAACGCTTTTGGCTATCGCTTTGAAACAGTGGACAAAGTAATTGTTGTTTCTGGAGATGGCACTTATAGTGAAGAGCTCGTGAAGAATGCCAAAGATTGTGATATACTTGTGCATGAAGTGTATAGTATAGCAGGTTTGTTGAAGCGTGAAAAAAGGTGGCAATTGTATCATTCTACTTTTCATACTTCCACAAAACAATTAGCAGATATTGCCAACCAAGTGCATCCTAAATTAATAGTATTAACACACCAACTTCCTTTTAGCGCAGGTTTTGAGAGTTTACTGAATGAATTTAAATCCTTTTATAAAGGTGCTGTGGTAAGTGGGAATGATTTAGATATTTATTAAATTATTCTGCTTTACTATGCTCTTCTAAATGATAAGCTTCTTTTACATCATTGATTAACTTAATTGCTAATGCTCTTTGTTTTTCAATAATGACTTTTTGAACATTTTTGGTGGCATTTTTTATATGTGATAAACGGTTTGCGAATTCGGTTAAAACAAATTTATCATAAGTCATTAATCTTGCATTTTTATCTACACTTGTTCCAACTGCTCCACTCGTGATATTACTATAAAATTTTTGATCAAAAATAGAGTATGATTTTTCACGGGCCATTACTTTAAGTTCATCATAAGTTTTACTAAAAATTTTTCCATATTCAGATAAGTGCCAGTATTCTGCAATTTCATCAGTAATTTTTTGATTACGTATAAGTCTTAATCCACCGGCATTCTTTAATTGTGATTCGGTACGTTCTGATAAATACACATTGAGTGTGCCCAAATAACTTAGGTTTACTAAGTATAATTTTTTAAGTGAACTATCATTCCATTCGTTTTTATAAAAAATGGAAAGTGCTGTATCAAGATTATTAACGAGTCTGTTATTTTGTCTTGTGGCTCTATTAAATTCGATGGTATCATTTTTTAAGTCTTCTACCAAACTCTGCATATACTGAACTTCTCTATGTTGTTCCACATAATGCTCTCTTTGATTTTCGGCAAAAAAACCAAGTGTTACTGCTAAAAAAAGCATAAAAAATTCTAAAAAATGTTCAGACCATTTTTTAGGACCATGATGAGCATGAGGATGATGAACTTCCATGAATTGTTTTTTATAAATTTAAAGGTATTTGGTTAAAATTTAATAGAAATTAACTTAATTTAACCTACTCTATATTTTTAAAATCTTTATATATGCGTAAAATTGTTTTACTGTTCGCAGTTTTATTATTTGCTTTACACAGTACTGCACAAAAAAAACAAACAAATGGAAATAGACCTATTTCAAATAAAGTAAATAAGACGACCCCCAATCATTTGGCAGAAATTGCTGCTCCAGCGTTTGTTCCACTAAAATTGTGGTATGATGCACCTGCTACTTATTTTGAAGAAACATTGGTATTGGGTAATGGACAACAAGGTGCTACCGTTTTTGGAGGTATTTCCACTGATAAAATTTATTTAAACGATCTTACTTTATGGTCAGGTGAGCCAGTGAATCCAAATATGAATCCACAAGCCTATAAAAATTTGCCCGCAGTGCGCAAGGCTTTAGAAGAAAAAAATTATAAAAAGGCGGGAGAACTTATTAAAAAATTACAAGGTAAGTTTTCTGAATCCTATGCTCCTTTGGGCACTATGTTAATTGATTTTAATGATGACCCTTATATTACAGATTATTATCGTGAATTGGATTTAAATAATGCAATAGCAAAAGTGAAAAGTATATCTAATACTAATACCATAGAAAGAGAATACTTGGTTTCAAATCCCGATAAAATTTTTGCTATTCACTTAACAAGTAAAAAACCAGGCGGCTTAAATTTTACAGTTCGATTTGAATCTTTATTAATGCACACTTCTTTGGTGAATAATCAAGTACTACAAACTAATGGGATAGCTCCTGTCAAGGCTGACCCTAATTATGTTCAAAAAACACGTAACGCTATTTTATTTGATAAAAAAAGAGGGACTCGTTTTTCTTCTTTTATTCAAATAAAATCTAATAATGGTAAAATTGCGCATTCTGATAGTACAATTAGTATAGCAGATGCAACGGATGCTACTATTTACGTTTCTATGGCTACCAGTTTTAATGGATATGATAAAGATCCTGCAACCAATGGAGTGAATAATGTTGCGATTGCCCAAGCTCAATTAAATAAAGCAACACAAAAGGGATGGGATGAAATCAAAAAATTCCATGTCAAAGATTATCAATCGTTTTTTAATAGAGTGAATTTGAAATTAGATGGAGAAACACCAAAAGATATTCCTACCAATGAGAGATTAAAACGTTATACAAATGGCGAATCTGATCCCTATTTGGAAACACTTTACTTTCAGTATGGTAGATATTTACTCATTAGTAGTTCTCGCACTAATGCGGTCCCTGCTAACTTACAAGGTTTGTGGAATCCTTATTTGCAACCACCATGGTCTAGTAATTATACCATGAATATCAATGCAGAAGAAAATTATTGGCTGGCCGAAAACACCAACCTGTCCGAAATGCATCAACCTTTCTTGCAATTTTTAAATAATATTTCTACCACTGGTAAAGTGACTGCAAAAACATTTTATAATATGCCAGGTTGGGTATCACATCATAATTCTGATATATGGGCGATGTCTAATCCAGTGGGTAATTTTGGT